>NZ_CP098478.1:3328512-3631104 GCF_023702675.1 Acinetobacter sp. C26M | reverse complement strand
AGTTATCTGTAGAAGATTTGAAGCGTTTACAAGCAGAAGCAGAAGCTTTAATTGCAAGTAAAAAAGATCAAGCTATTGAAGATGCTTATAATCAAATTATTGCAATTGCTGATGCGATTGGCTTTAGTGTTGAAGAATTATTGGAAGTGGGCGAACAAAAGCGTAAGAAAACGACGCGTAAAGCAGTAGAGCCACGCTACCGTAATAAGAGCAATGCTGAAGAAACTTGGACTGGTCGTGGTAAGCAACCACGCTGGTTAGTTGCTGAATTAGAAAAAGGTGCAAAACTTGAAGATTTCTTAATCTAAGCAAGTTTTAAAGTCATCGTTTTGTCATACGATGACTTTATCCTTTATCAAAAGCCAGGCTTAAAAAGCTTGGTTTTTTTATATGAGAGAATTGGCGATGTTGAAAAAGTATGCATAATGTCATTTAGGGGGCGATTGTCTCATAAAGGGTGATATTTGCATGTTGGTAAGGGTGGAATGAAGAAAAAAACCAAGCAATGGAGATGGTGGATTTTCGCCATTTTTGCATTTTTAATTTTTATTATTTTACAAATTCCAGCAACATGGTTAATTGCGAAATTTTCAAAAGATAATCAAATATTACATAATGTCAGCGGCAATATTTGGCAAGGGCAAGCAGATTGGCAGCGCGGTCAATTGCGTGGATCAGTCCATTGGAAAACGCGTCCTCTCGATTTGCTATTACTGCGTGTTGGTGCAGATCTCGATATTCACAGTGGTAATACTCAGTTCGATGGAATTTTTGCCTATGGTTTAGGTCAAAAAATGATGATCAAAGACCTGCAAGGTAAAATTTCACCTGAAACATTAAAATATTTTGCGAATTGGCAATGGCCTGAAAATTCGATTCAGCTGAAAGACGTGCAATTGAATTACCAAAAAGAAAAAGGTTTTAGCGCGACCGAAGGTCAATTGAATTGGGGCGGTGGCGCGTTGAGTTATACTTTTGGTCAGCGTCAGGACCGTATGAATATGCCTTCTTTGGTGGCTGATCTGAAAGATGAAAATGGGCAGTTAAAAATTGATGTCCGAGATCAGCGTCAGCAGAAAATGGCAAATTTAAGCTTAGATTCAAATTTGATGCTGGATGTACAGCTAACACAACGGATGCTGTTGAATATTCCTTCTTACCAAGGTAAGGCAGGGTTGGATACTTATGTGATCAGTTCACGTCAGCCACTGTTGCAAGGTGGTTTCTAATGAAAGCAATCACTCAAAAAATGCAACAACTACGTTGGCAAAAGCTAGATAAGCTCAGTGGTCTGGTTTTAGCACTACTCATCTTATGGTTATGTTGGAAACTGGCTTCTTTATTTTGGTGGGTGGTTGCACCGCCACAACCTATGCAGTTTGATCGAGTTGATCTAGGCTCGCAACAAGCCCAAGTACCCAATATTAGCTCCTTTGCTCTATTTAATGAGCCAGCAGCTGTCTCGGCAGATGATAATGTTAATTTGGAATTGCAAGGTGTATTGTTAGGTCAGCCAAATTACTTGTCTTCCGCTGTGATTAAGTTGAATGATACCGCTGAACGTTATCGTGTTGGTGAGACAGTTGGTTCAACCTCTTACCAATTGGCAGAAGTGTATTGGGATCATGTGATCTTGAGGCAAGGTAATGGTGCGACCCGAGAAGTGAAATTCAAGGGATTAGACAACGGTTTGTATCAACCGATTGCACCTGTACTTAATAGTGCGAATAATGTACCACCTTCAGCTGCCACCCCGACTCAGAACTCACCACAATCTGCTTTAGGTCAAGCAATTCAACAAATGCAGGATAATCGCGATCAATACCTGAAAAATATGGGTGTGAGTGGTGGCGGTGATGGTTATGAAATATCGGATAAGACGCCATCGAATTTAAAAAATACCTTGGGTTTACGTTCTGGTGATCGTATTCTATCGATCAATGGTCAAAGCGTCGGGCAAGGGCTTAACGAAGTACAATTATTAGAGCAAGTACGTCGTGAAGGACACGCCAAAATAGAAATAAAACGTGGTGATCAAGTGATGACCATACAACAAAGTTTTTAGTGATCACACGTCACACATCAGTTAGGAATAAGTGCAGGTTATGGCTTTTTTAAATCATCAACGTCCACTTTGGGCATTACTTGCCGCAGCACCTTTGGTTGCGACAATCAGTACCAATGTGCAAGCACAAACATGGAAGATCAATCTACGTGATGCAGACTTAACCGCATTTATTAATGAAGTTGCAGATATTACGGGGAAGAATTTTGCGGTAGACCCTCGTGTGCGTGGTAATGTGACGGTTATTTCCAATAAACCCCTAAATAAAGATGAAGTGTATGACCTGTTTCTAGGTGTACTCAACGTTAATGGTGTGGTGGCACTACCATCTGGAAATACGGTTAAACTTGTACCAGACAGCAATGCGAAGAACTCTGGAATTCCCTACGATGCACGTAGTCGTGCAGGTGGTGATCAGATTGTGACGCGTGTAATCTGGCTGCAAAATACCAATCCGAATGATTTGATTCCTGCATTACGTCCGTTAATGCCACAATTTGCACATTTGGCGGCAGTTGCTGGTACTAATGCTTTAATCGTTTCTGACCGTGCGACCAATATTTATCAGCTTGAAAGTATTGTTCGTAATTTGGATGGTACTGGGCAAAATGATATTGAAGCAATTACCCTACAATCGAGCCAAGCTGAAGAAATTATTGGCTTGTTAGAGACAATGAGTGCGACAGGCGCATCGAAGGATTTTATTGGTTCGCGGGTACGCATTATTGCAGATAATCGCACCAATCGGATTTTGATTAAGGGTGATCCAGACTCACGTAAACGTTTACGTCAGATGATTGAAATGCTGGATGTGCCATCGGCAGATCGTTTAGGTGGGCTCAAGGTCTTCCGCTTAAAATATGCCAGTGCCAAAAACTTAGCTGAAATTTTACAAGGTTTGGTGACAGGGCAGTCTGTTTCATCTTCATCTTCGAATAGTAATAATCGATCAAACTCGATTAATAACTTAATTTCGAACAATCAGAATTCAAGCTCTTCAACTGGTTCTTCTGTCTCGACACCTTCAATTAATTTAAATAGTAATTCGAATAATAGTCAGAACTCAGGTATTACCAGTTTTAATCAGGGTGGTGTCAGTATTATTGCTGATCCAACACAAAACGCTCTGGTGGTAAAAGCTGATCCTCAGTTAATGCGTGAAATTGATGCTGCGATTCAACAGCTGGATACACGTCGTCAACAAGTGTTAATTGAGGCTGCGATTATTGAGGTGGTTGGAACTGATGCAGACCAATTGGGTGTGCAATGGGCAATGGGTGATCTAAATAGCGGTGTCGGGCTAATCAACTTTTCAAATGTTGGATCAAGCCTGTCTAAAATTGCTGCAGGTTATTTAACGGGTGGTGCAGCAGGTGCTGGTGCTGCTCTGGGTGCTGGTGCGGCTATTGGTTTAGGTAAGTATAAAGAGGGAAGTAATGGCTCTCGTCAACTATATGGTGCACTGATTCAAGCATTAAAAGAAAATACCCAATCGAATCTTCTTTCTACACCATCCATTGTAACTATGGATAACGAAGAAGCTTATATTGTGGTGGGGCAAAACGTTCCTTTTGTCACGGGCTCTGTGGCAACGACTGGTAATAGTACGGTGAACCCATATACAACGGTTGAGCGTAAGGATGTCGGGGTAACCCTGAAAGTTGTTCCACATATTGGCGAAGGGGGATCTGTTCGCTTAGAGGTTGAACAAGAAGTTTCTAATGTGGAAGGGAAAGGTCAGGCGGCAGATTTAATTACCAATAAGCGAGCAATTAAAACCTCGGTATTGGCTGATCATGGGCAAACCGTGGTGTTGGGTGGCTTGGTGGTTGATAATTCTACCCTTGGGCGCCAAGGCTTGCCTATACTCAGTGATATTCCTTATGTGGGCCGTTTATTTCGCGCAGATTCAAAGAGTAAAGAAAAACGCAACTTACTTGTCTTTATTCATCCAACTATTGTTGGGGATTCGGATGATGTACGACGCTTATCCCAACAGCGCTATAACCAATTATATAGTTTGCAATTAGCGATGGATAAGAATGGTAATTTCGCCAAATTGCCAGAAAATGTTACGGATATTTATAACTCGCAAGCGATTGTCACAAATTCTCCGTATCAAAAAGTTCCAACAGCGACTCAGGCGAAAAAAACGGTAGTAGTGACGACGCCAGTTGCGATTGAGGAACCTCAGGTACAGAAGAAGACAGTACAGCTACCTGTGAAAGAAACGGAACGTAGTAAGAACACAGTAACTACTACGACAATCCGTCCAGCGTCTTCACAGTAGATGCACAGAAGCGCTTATGTCACAATGTTATGATTGCAAGAAATTATATAAGGATATGCATCTATGACTTGGAAATTACAAGCCATTACAGGTGAATTTACGGGGCAAGAGCTGAATATCGAACGTGACATGTTGGTGGGACGACACCAAGATGCCGATATTTTGTTGCAATCAGCGGATATCTCGCGTCGTCATGCAGCTTTGTTGTTAAAAGATCAGCAACTTTGGGTGCAAGATCTTAATTCGTCAAATGGTACATTTATCAATGATGCGCGTGTTGAGCAGGAAACCGAATTGCATGATGGTGATATCGTGCAATTTGCGAGCTTCGTATTCTCTGTACTTGCACCTGCGACAGCTGAGATTGAATTACCTGAAATCGAAATTGAACCTGTGACTCCTGCATCACATGATCAAGGTATGCCAAGTATTGCTGAGCGTGCGGCAGAAACACCGATCAGTCGTGATGGTATGCCGCAACAGGTTGGTATTCCAAAACCTGCTCCAATTTCGGAGGGTGTAAGTGTTCAGGCAGTTCCTGAGCCACAGCCTGTTGCAATTGATGAGCCTGTTTCACGAGTTGCTCAGGAAAAAGAGCAACAAAAGAATGCTTCGGTTGGGTTAATTTCGATTATTGTACTGATCATTTTAGCAGTGATTGCTTGGCTGTTCTTTAAATAGTCGGGCGAAGCTCTTACAATCAAGGCACGCCCACGTTGGTGTGCCTTTTTCATTTCTTGAGTCGAAGAATATGTCTGTTGCTCAGTTACAAAGCCGCAATTTAGTTTTATTTGATTTGGATGGGACGCTGGTAGATTCCGCTGCTGATTTATATCGCGCAATGAATCTCAGTTTGGAAAAGCTCAGTATGCCTTTGGTCACTGAAGCACAAGTCAGGGTCTGGGTTGGAAAGGGGGCAGCAAAACTCTGTGAAGCTGTACTAGAGCATTTGTTTGGACAAGTAGTGGCTCAGCAGCAAGCGCAACTCCTCAGTACATTTGTTGAGGTCTATGCTCGGGAGCTTTGCGTAAACACCCAAGTCTATGAAGGGGTGTTGCCTTTTTTAGAGTATTGTCGAAATCATGATATTGCCATGGCTTGTGTGACCAATAAGCCTGAGCATCTAGCAAAAGGTATACTCGATATTCTGCAATTGAGCCCTTATTTTAAAATGGTTGTTGGTGGTGATAGTTTGGCTGAGCGTAAGCCACACCCATTACCCTTGTTGCATTGCGTACAGGCACAGAATACAACCACGTCAGCAACATTGATGATTGGTGATTCAAGTAATGATGTTGAAGCGGCAAGACGCGCAGGTATTGATTGTATTGTGGTCAGCTATGGCTATAATCATGGAGAGAATATCTATGACTGCCAGCCACAACAAGTGGTAGATCGTTTGGTGGAATTGGTTTAAGCAGATTGAATAAGGAGATAGGCATGAAGATGGTTATGGTTTTTCGATGGCGGGCTTGAGATAGCACTAAACAAACAACGCACAGAAATTAAAACCATAGAGATGATTCATGACCACGTTAGTACAATTTGAGCAATTAAAAGCAGCAGGCTATAACACGATTCCTGTTTACCGCCAGCGTTTAGCGGACACTGAAACACCACTTTCTGTTTTTGCACGTTTTAAGCAACAAAAACAAGCTTATCTATTTGAGTCTGTTGAAGGTGGGGAAAACTGGGCGCGTTATTCGATGATTGGGTTGGGTGAGTCTACGGTTTTTTCATGTAATGCAGGCGTTTTAACCATCCAGCAGGCGGATGGGGTAGTTAAACAGCAAGATTGTGCGGATCCTTTTGAGTATATTCGTGAGTTTCAGCGCCAGTTTAAAGTTCCAACTCAGGTTGATTTACCTGATTTGCCGAACTTTACAGGTGGTTTGGTTGGTTATTTGGGCTATGACGCTGTGCGTTATATTGAGCCAAAACTGAAAAATGTCCCAGTTGCAGATCCTGTAACGTTACCAGACCTTTGGTTGATGCTCTCTCAAACCGTGATTGTGTTTGATAATTTAAAAGATACCTTATTTCTCATCCATCATGCCGATGTGAATCAGCCTGATGCTTATGATAAAGCCCAGCAAAAGCTGGATCAGCTTGAGCAATTACTCGCAATACCTGTCAGCTTGCAGGCGAAACCACATACTGCACCGCATTTTGAATCGATTACTGGGAAAGCTAAATTTCTGGAAACGGTTGAAAAGGTCAAAGAGTACATTCGTGCGGGCGATGTGATGCAGGTGGTGCCAGGGCAGCGGATGGTCTCGGATTTTGATGGTGAGGCATTGCAGGTTTACCGTGCCTTACGCCATTTAAATCCATCACCGTATTTGTTCTTGGTGCAAGGGCAAACTTTAACGGATCAAAAGCCATTCCATATTGTGGGTTCGTCACCAGAGATTCTTTCACGCTTAGAAAATGGCATTGCAACTGTACGCCCTTTAGCAGGCACACGCCCACGTGGTAAAACCAAAGAAGAGGATCTCGCCTTAGAGCAAGACTTATTGGCGGATGAAAAAGAAATTGCCGAACATCTCATGTTGATTGATCTTGGTCGTAATGATGTCGGGCGTGTATCTAAGATTGGTAAGGTGCAAGTGACTGATCGTATGGTGATCGAACGTTATTCACATGTCATGCATATTGTGTCCAATGTACAAGGTGAAGTGCGTGATGATGTGGATGCTTTAGATGTTTTTAAAGCAACATTCCCCGCTGGAACATTGTCAGGTGCACCAAAAATTCGTGCCATGGAAATTATTGACGAAGTTGAACCTGTGAAACGTGGTGTCTTTGGTGGTGCTGTTGGATATTTAGGCTGGCATGGTGAAATGGACATGTCGATTGCGATTCGTACCTGTGTGATTCGTGATAAAAAGGTCTATGTGCAAGCAGGAGCGGGGTTGGTTGCAGACTCAAATCCTGAATCTGAATGGAATGAAACCCAAATAAAAGCTCGCGCAGTGATCAAAGCGGTTGAATTATCGTCAAACGGATTGATTTTATGAGTTTTTAGCGGTTTTTTTAAAAAAACCACTTGCATCGATTCAGAGTTTTGCTAAACTGCACACCGTTCCGATACGAAACGTACGAAACACTAAGAAAGAGCCGGCATAGCTCAGTTGGTAGAGCAACTGACTTGTAATCAGTAGGTCCACAGTTCGAATCCGTGTGCCGGCACCATCTTAAAAGTGTTGTGGTATAAAGTAAAAGAACAGCACTGTGTAAGTGTGATATGGTGAGATTCCCGAGCGGCCAAAGGGGGCAGACTGTAACTCTGCTACGAAAGTTTCGAAGGTTCGAATCCTTCTCTCACCACCATCTAACTTCGATTGAAGTGGTCAGTACCAACATGCGGGAGTAACTCAGTTGGTAGAGTGGCAGCCTTCCAAGCTGCATGTCGCGAGTTCGATCCTCGTCTCCCGCTCCATCGAAGATGTCGCTCTTATAGCTCAGTGGTAGAGCACTCCCTTGGTAAGGGAGAGGTCTCGAGTTCAAATCTCGATAAGAGCTCCAGATATACAGTTTAGTGGTTATTCCACAAGTTTTTCAAAGAAGCAGGCTATTATAGTCTGCTTTTCAAGTATTGGGTGTCTAGTTTTTTAGGCGAATGTCGATAAAGAAGGTTTTTCAGGGTTGTTTTTCTCTAAACTGGTGTCGACGTAAACGAGGAAAATCAAAATGGCTAAGGCTAAGTTTGAACGTAATAAACCACACGTAAACGTGGGTACAATTGGTCACGTTGACCATGGTAAAACAACTTTAACTGCTGCGATTGCAACTATCTGTGCAAAAACTTACGGCGGTGAAGCGAAAGATTACTCACAAATCGACTCAGCTCCTGAAGAAAAAGCACGTGGTATTACAATTAATACTTCACACGTAGAATACGATTCTCCAATCCGTCACTACGCTCACGTAGACTGCCCGGGCCACGCCGATTATGTTAAAAACATGATTACTGGTGCTGCTCAGATGGACGGCGCGATCCTTGTATGTGCTGCGACTGATGGTCCAATGCCACAAACTCGTGAACACATCCTTCTTTCACGTCAGGTTGGTGTACCTTACATCATCGTATTCTTAAACAAGTGTGACCTTGTTGATGATGAAGAATTACTTGAATTAGTAGAAATGGAAGTTCGTGAACTTCTTTCTACTTATGACTTCCCAGGTGATGACACTCCAGTTATCCGTGGTTCAGCACTTGCTGCACTTAACGGTGACGCTGGTCAATATGGTGAGTCTTCAGTTCTTGCTCTTGTTGAAGCGCTTGACTCTTACATTCCAGAACCAGAACGTGCTATCGACAAAGCATTCTTGATGCCAATCGAAGACGTATTCTCTATCTCAGGCCGTGGTACAGTAGTAACTGGTCGTGTAGAAGCTGGTATCGTAAAAGTTGGTGAAGAAGTTGAAATCGTAGGTATCAAAGATACGGTTAAAACTACAGTAACTGGCGTAGAAATGTTCCGTAAATTGCTTGACGAAGGTCGTGCAGGCGAGAACTGTGGTGTTCTTCTTCGTGGTACTAAGCGTGAAGACGTACAACGTGGTCAAGTACTTGCTAAGCCAGGTACAATCAAGCCGCATACTAAATTCGATGCAGAAGTATACGTACTTTCTAAAGAAGAAGGTGGTCGTCATACTCCATTCCTTAACGGTTACCGTCCACAGTTCTACTTCCGTACAACTGACGTAACTGGCGCGATCAAATTACAAGATGGCGTAGAAATGGTAATGCCTGGTGACAACGTTGAAATGTCAGTAGAATTAATTCACCCGATCGCAATGGACCCAGGTCTACGTTTTGCGATCCGTGAAGGTGGTCGTACTGTAGGTGCTGGTGTTGTTGCTAAAGTAACTGCATAAGCCCAATACCTTGTGTTACACTCAAATCGAAAGCTTCGGCTTTCGATTTGTACGTTAGGTCAGTAGTTCAATTGGTAGAGCGTCGGTCTCCAAAACCGAATGTTGGGGGTTCGAGTCCCTCCTGGCCTGCCACTTTTTTTTAATAAAAAAGCTTAATTCTGGCTGAGTTGTCATATAATAAGTCGCGAATTCTACGACGAGTAAAAAAATGTCGAATGATAAATCGCGTGACGCATTAAGCGACGCGCCAATCCCTCAAAGAAATAATGTTGCAGAAGTTGTAAGTTCTGGCTCACCTCTAGATGTTGTCTTGTGGTTGATTGCTATAGCTTTATTGGTCGGTTCAGCATTGGTAAATCAGCATTTACCTGCCTATTGGGCACCAGCAAATGATATTTGGGTGCGCGTTGGGGTGATTTTGGCTTGTGTCGTAGTCGCTTTAGGTTTATTATACGCCACCCATCAAGGCAAAGGCTTTGTGCGTTTATTGCAAGATGCGCGAATTGAACTGCGTCGAGTGACCTGGCCAACAAAACAAGAGACGATCACGACATCGTGGCAAGTTCTCTTAGTTGTACTTGTTGCATCATTGGTTTTATGGTGTTTCGACTACGGGTTAGGTTGGTTTATTAAGTTAATTATTGGGTAAGAACGCGATGAAACGTTGGTATATTATTCATGCCTATTCAGGCTTTGAAAAACAAGTGATGCGTTCGCTTAATGATCGAATTCAGCGTAGTACTGTTGCTGAAAGCTTTGGTGAAGTCCTTGTCCCTACTGAAGAAGTAGTGGAAATGAAGGATGGTAAAAAGCGTAAGTCTGAGCGTAAATTCTTTCCTGGCTATGTATTAGTCGAAATGGAAATGAATGATGATACTTGGCACATTGTAAAAGAGTGTCCAAAAGTTCTTGGTTTTATTGGTGGTACACCAGAAAAACCAGCGCCGATTTCACAACGTGAAGCTGATGCGATCCTTGCTCGTGTGCGTAATACAGGTGAAGCGCCTCGTCCTAAGACGATGTTTGAACCTGGTGAAGAATTGCTCGTTGTTGACGGTCCGTTCACTGACTTTAAAGGGGTCGTGGAGGAAGTTCAATACGAAAAGTCACGTTTAACGTTGACGATTAATGTATTTAATCGACCAACTCAGGTTGAACTCGAGTTTCGCCAAGTCGAAAAAACGATTTAATCTGCGTAGGTTGAGAAGCGCCCGATCTGATCGGGCATTGTTGTTCTAACACTTCGGTGTTGTTTAATTTTTTGGGGAGCCTAGCGGCGTCTGTACCCAGAGGTAATTTTCAATGGCTAAGAAGATTGACGGCTATATCAAGCTGCAAGTTCCAGCTGGTAAAGCAAATCCATCTCCACCAATTGGTCCTGCATTGGGTCAACGTGGTGTAAACATCATGGCATTCTGTAAAGAATTCAATGCTGCTACACAAAAACTTGAAGTTGGTTTGCCAATTCCTGTCGTGATCACTGTGTACAACGATAAGTCGTTCACTTTCATCATGAAAACTCCACCTGCATCTATTCTTCTTAAGAAAGCTGCTGGTATTCAAAAGGGTTCTTCTGTACCTAACAAAACTAAAGTTGGTAAGTTGACTCGTGCTCAGTTAGAAGAAATCGCGACTACTAAAGAACCAGATTTAACTGGTGCTGATTTAGACGCTCGTGTACGTACCATTGCTGGTTCTGCACGTTCTATGGGCTTGGAAGTGGAGCTATAAGACATGGCAAAGTTAACTAAACGTCAAAAAGCCATTGCTGCTGCTGTAGAAGCAAACAAAGTTTACACTTTGGAAGAAGCAGTACAAGTTCTTAACAGCCTTCCAGCTGCGAAGTTCAAAGAATCTTTAGATATCGCTGTAAACCTTGGTGTAGACCCACGTAAATCTGATCAGGTTGTTCGTGGTGCTACAACTTTACCTGCGGGTACTGGTAAAACTGTACGTGTTGCAGTATTTGCTCAAGGTGCTGCTGCTGAAGCTGCGAAAGCTGCTGGTGCTGATATCGTTGGTTTTGATGACCTTGCTGAAAGCATTCAAGGTGGAAATCTTGATTTCGACGTCGTTATTGCTGCTCCTGATGCAATGCGCGTTGTTGGTAAACTTGGTACAATTCTTGGTCCACGTGGCTTAATGCCAAACCCGAAAGTGGGTACAGTAACGCCTGACGTTGCTAACGCGGTTAAGAATGCTAAATCTGGTCAAGCACGTTACCGTGTAGACAAAGCGGGTATCATCCACGCTGCTATCGGTCAACTTGGCTTTAGCGAAGAAGCTGTACGTCAAAACGTTGAAACTTTAATTGCAGACTTGAAAAAGTTGAAGCCTGCAACTTCTAAAGGTGTATACGTTAAAAAGATCACTTTGAGCTCAACTATGGGTCCTGGTTTGATCGTTGACGTAAGCAACGTTTCTAAGTAATTAGAAAGAATTTTAAAGCCCTGAAAAGCTCCCTCTCTTTATAGGAGAGGGTTGGGGAGAGGTTTTATACCCTCATCCCTACCTTCTCCCTGAGGGAGAAGGGGTTTTTAGGCAAACTTTGAATTGATAAATGAATATTTATCAGCGTCAAAGACCTCAGGCGAAAAATATTTTCGAATGTTTTTCTTAATAACCCAGCCTGAGTAGACGCGGTGGTGTGATTTATTCCTCCTCCGCGTGTAAGTCTGAATAAGGCTTACGAATTGGGAGTGCACTCATATGAGTGCATAAATCACCGTTAGGAGGTTTTACAATGGCTCTTCTTATCGAAGACAAAAAACAGATCGTTGCAGAAGTAAGTGAAGTTGCTTCTAAAGCGTTTTCTGTTGTTGTGGCTAACTATCAAGGTTCAAGCGTAGAGCAATTAACACAACTTCGTGTTGAAGCTCGTAAGCTAGGTGTTACTACACGTATCGTGCGTAATACTTTGGCTAAGCGTTCATTCGAAGGTACTCAATTTGATATCTTGAATGACGACCTTGTTGGCCCAACCATTCTCGGTTTCTCAACTTCTGAAGATGACATGGGTGCAGCTGCACGCTTGTTCGAAGAATTTGCGAAAACTAACAAAGCTTTTGAACTTAAAGCTGCTGCATTTGATGGCAAAGTTTATCAAGGTGCTGAAGTTAGTGTAATTGCAAACCTTCCGAACCAAGAAAAAGCGCTTACTATGCTTGCCTCTGTCCTTCAAGCTCCTATTTCGAAATTGGGTCGCCTTATTACGGCACTCAAAGAGAAAAACGAGTCAGAAGCGGCTTAATCCTACTTTCACACCATTCAATATCCATTTGGAGTTATTCTCATGGCTTTATCAAACGAAGACATCTTAAACGCAGTTGCTGAAAAAACAGTTCTTGAACTTGTTGAATTAATTTCTGCTTTCGAAGAAAAATTTAACGTATCTGCTGCTGCTGTAGCTGTAGCTGCTGCTCCAGGCGCTGCTGCTGCTGCTGAAGAACAAACTGAATTCAACGTTGAGTTGACTTCTTTCGGTGCTAACAAAGTTGCTGTAATTAAAGCAGTTCGTGAAGCTACTGGCCTTGGTCTTAAAGAAGCTAAAGATCTTGTTGAAGGCGCTCCTGCAGTTCTTAAAGAAGGCGTTTCTAAAGAAGAAGGCGAAGAACTTAAGAAGAAGCTTGAAGAAGCTGGTGCTACAGTTACACTTAAGTAATGCTGTAGGGAGTCGATTTTTTGAAAATCGGCTCCAAAAAATGGCTGATGGCTCTTGGGTCATCAGCCTTTTTGCGTTACAATAATCGGCTCGTTTTTTGTTAGTTTTACGTTTAACGTGCGTATTATTTAGGCAAAACACATAAAATCAAACGCTTACCAATATTTTTTTGCTTATAAAAATATTGTTAAGCGTTTTAATACCACTAAAAATTGCAGCATTTGTAAACAGTGGTGGCCATATCGGCCTGCGTAATTCCTTCTAGACCCGTTCTGCAGGCGGGTTTAGTTTACTTTCCGAGGACTCCAGATGGCATACTCATATACCGAAAAGAAACGGATCCGTAAGAATTTTGGTAAATTGCCCCACGTAATGGAAGCACCGTACTTACTTTCGATTCAGGTCGATTCGTACCGTACATTCTTACAAGGTGGTAAAACTCCAAAAAATCGCGAAGACATCGGTCTCCAAGCCGCATTTCGTTCAGTTTTTCCTATTGAAAGTTATTCTGGCAATGCTGCTTTAGAATTTGTTGAGTATAGTCTTGGTAAGCCTGAGTTTGACGTACGTGAATGTATTTTACGTGGTTCAACTTATGCAGCACCAATGCGCGTAAAAATTCGTTTGATCATTAAAGATCGTGAAACGAAATCAATTAAAGACGTTCGTGAACAAGAAGTTTACATGGGTGAAATGCCACTCATGACCGACAACGGTACTTTCGTTATCAACGGTACTGAGCGTGTAATCGTATCTCAATTACACCGTTCACCAGGCGTATTCTTTGACCATGACAAGGGTAAAACTCACTCAAGCGGTAAAGTGTTGTATTCAGCACGTATTATCCCTTACCGTGGTTCATGGTTAGACTTTGAATTTGATGCTAAAGATTTAGTCTTTGTACGTATTGACCGTCGTCGTAAGTTGCTTGCGACTGTAGTTTTACGTGCCTTGAATTACAGCAATGAACAAATCTTGAATTTGTTCTACGAAAAAGTACCTGTATATCTTGATATGGGTAGCTATCAGATTGACCTCGTTCCAGATCGCTTACGTGGTGAAATGGCGCAATTTGATATCTTAGACAATGATGGTAAAGCGATCGTTGAGCAAGGTAAGCGTATTAATGCACGTCACGTACGTCAAATGGAAGCAGCGAACTTAGCGAAGCTTTCTGTACCTGATGAATATTTATATGAGCGTATTACAGCTGAAGATATCCCATTGAAAAATGGTGATGTAATTGCTGCGAATACCGTACTTAGCCATGAAATCTTGGTGAAATTGGCTGAAGGTGGTGTTAAGCAGTTTAACATCCTCTTCACGAATGACATCGATCGTGGTTCTTTCGTTGCAGATACATTGCGTGCAGATACAACAACAGGTCGTGAAGAGGCGCTTGTTGAAATCTATAAAGTAATGCGTCCAGGCGAGCCGCCAACGAAAGAAGCTGCTGAAAACTTATTCAACAACTTGTTCTTCTCTTCTGAGCGTTATGACCTTTCTCCAGTGGGTCGTATGAAGTTCAACCGTCGTTTGGGTCGTCCTTACGAAGTAGGTACTGATCAGAAGTCACGTGAAGTTGAAGGTATTTTATCGCACGAAGATATCATTGATGTACTTCGTACATTGGTTGAAATCCGTAACGGTAAAGGTGAAGTCGACGATATCGATCACTTGGGTAACCGTCGTGTGCGTTCTGTTGGTGAAATGACAGAAAACCAATTCCGTGTTGGTTTAGTCCGTGTTGAACGTGCTGTTAAAGAGCGTTTAAGCCAAGCTGAAACTGATAACTTGTCTCCGCAAGATTTAATCAACGCGAAACCAGTTGCTGCTGCAATCAAAGAATTCTTTGGTTCAAGCCAATTGTCTCAGTTCATGGACCAAAACAACCCATTGTCTGAGATTACACACAAACGTCGTGTATCTGCGCTTGGTCCTGGTGGTTTGACACGTGAACGTGCGGGCTTTGAGGTACGTGACGTACATCAAACTCACTATGGTCGTGTTTGTCCAATTGAAACGCCTGAAGGTCCAAACATTGGTTTGATCAACTCGCTTTCTGTTTATGCAAAAGCGAATGACTTCGGTTTCTTGGAAACACCTTACCGTAAAGTTGTTGATGGTCGCGTAACTGATGATGTTGAATATTTATCTGCAATTGAAGAAGTAGGTACTGTCATTGCACAGGCCGATTCTGCTGTTGATAAAGATGGTAATTTGACTGAAGAAATGGTTTCTGTACGTCATCAAGGTGAATTCGTACGTATGTCGCCTGAGCGCGTTACACATATGGACGTTTCTGCACAGCAGGTTGTTTCTGTTGCAGCATCATTGATTCCATTCCTTGAACACGATGATGCGAACCGTGCATTGATGGGTTCAAACATGCAACGTCAGGCTGTTCCTACGTTACGTGCTGACAAGCCGCTTGTTGGTACTGGTATGGAAGCAAACGTAGCACGTGACTCGGGCGTGTGTGTGATTGCTGACCGTGGTGGTGCGATTGAATATGTAGATGCATCTCGTATCGTTATTCGTGTAAACGAAGATGAAATGATCGCGGGTGAAGCGGGTGTAGATATCTACAACCTGATCAAATACACACGTTCAAACCAAAATACATGTATCAACCAAAACGTTATCGTGAACTTGGGCGACAAAGTTGCTCGTGGCGATATCTTGGCTGATGGTCCATCGACTGATATGGGTGAACTTGCGCTTGGTCAAAACATGCGCGTCGCGTTCATGACATGGAACGGTTATAACTACGAAGACTCGATCTTACTTTCTGAGCGTGTACTTCAAGAAGACCGTTTAACGTCGATTCACATTCAAGAATTGTCATGTGTAGCACGTGATACTAAGTTAGGTGCAGAAGAAATTACTGCCGATATTCCTAACGTAGGTGAAGCTGCGCTGTCTAAATTGGATGAGTCTGGTATTGTTTATATCGGTGCTGAAGTAACTGCGGGTGACATCCTTGTTGGTAAGGTAACGCCTAAAGGTGAAACTCAGTTAACACCTGAAGAAAAACTACTTCGCGCAATCTTTGGTGAAAAAGCAGCTGACGTTAAAGACTCTTCTTTACGCGTTCCGTCTGGCACAAAAGGTACTGTGATTGACGTTCAAGTCTTCACACGTGATGGTTTGGAAAAAGATGAACGTGCTCAAGCAATTGAGAAAGCTCAACTTGACGCATACCGTAAAGACTTGAAAGAAGAATACAAAATCTTCGAAGAAGCAGCACGTGAACGTATTGTTCGTTTGTTGAAAGGTCAAGAATCTAACGGTGGTGGTTCAACTAAACGTGGCGATAAACTTTCTGAAGACGTATTGTCTGGTTTAGAGCTTGTTGATTTACTTGAAATTCAACCGACTGACGAAGCAATTGCAGAGCGTCTAACTCAAATTCAAGTGTTCTTGAAAGAGAAGAGCTATGAAATTGATGAGAAGTTTGCAGAGAAGAAACGTAAACTTTCTACAGGTGATGAATTAACCACTGGCGTATTGAAAGTTGTTAAGGTTTATCTTGCTGTTAAACGTCGTATCCAGCCTGGTGATAAGATGGCGGGTCGTCACGGTAACAAAGGTGTTGTATCAAACATCTTACCTGTTGAAGACATGCCGCACGATGCCAATGGTGTACCAGTCGATATCGTATTGAACCCATTGGGTGTACCGTCACGTATGAACGTGGGTCAGATTCTTGAGACTCACTTAGGTATGGCGGCCAAAGGTCTTGGTGATAAACTTGAGAAAATGTTGAAAGAACAGCGTACAGTTTTAGAACTACGTGACTTCTTAGACAAGATTTATAACAAGGTCGGTGGTGAGCAAGAAGAGCTTGATAGCTTAACTGATGCAGAAATCTTGGCACTTTCAGGCAACTTACGTGCTGGTGTTCCATTAGCGACACCTGTATTTGATGGTGCTGAAGAAAGTCAGATCAAAGACTTACTTGAATTAGCAGACATTTCACGTACAGGTCAAACAGTATTGTTTGACGGACGTACAGGTGAACAGTTTGATCGTCCTGTAACTGTAGGTTACATGTACATGCTCAAATTGAACCACTTGGTTGATGACAAGATGCATGCGCGTTCAACAGGTTCTTACTCTCTTGTTACACAACAGCCGCTTGGTGGTAAAGCACAATTCGGTGGTCAGCGTTTTGGTGAGATGGAAGTATGGGCACTCGAAGCATACGGTGCAGCATATACACTTCAAGAAATGCTTACTGTGAAGTCGGATGACGTCGAAGGTCGTACACGCATCTATAAGAACATTGTAGATGGTAACCATTATATGGATCCGGGTATGCCTGAATCGTTCAACGTATTGACCAAAGAGATCCGTTCTTTAGGTATCAACATTGAACTGAAAAATGGTGATTAAATCCCCCTTGATCCCCCTTTCTTAAAGGGGGAAGTTCTCCTCTTTCTTAAAGAGGGGGTAGGGGAGATTCCAAATTTCAGTAAAAACAATATTTGTGACCCAGTCGAGTGAGCCTAGCTCCTCGACACACGGAGAAAAAAATTGAAAGACTTGCTCGATATCATGCGTAAGAAAACGGATTCAGAAGGTCATGCACCTGTTGAATTTGACCGTATCCGTATTGGTCTTGCGTCGCCAGAGATGATTAAGTCATGGTCTCACGGTGAAGTTAAAAAGCCTGAAACCATTAATTACCGTACTTTTAAACCTGAACGTGACGGTTTATTCTGTGCCAAAATCTTTGGTCCAGTAAAAGATTACGAATGCTTGTGTGGTAAATACAAGCGTATGAAATATAAAGGCGTCATTTGTGAAAAATGTGGCGTTGAAGTAACAACTGCGAAAGTTCGTCGTGAACGTATGGGTCACATTGAGCTTGCTTCTCCAGTTGCACACATCTGGTTCTTGAAATCATTACCGAGCCGTATTGGTTTACTTCTTGATATGACATTGCGTGATATCGAGCGCGTATTGTATTTCGAATCTTATGTTGTTACAGATCCGGGTATGACTCCGTTTGAAAAGTACCAACTTTTAACAGACGAAGAATACTACAATGCACTTGAAGAACACGGTGATGAATTCGCTGCGAAAATGGGTGCAGAGGCAATTCAAGATTTATTGAAAGATATCGATCTTGAAGCAGAGATTGCGCGTTTACGTGAAGAAATTCCTCAAACAACGTCTGAGACGAAACTTAAGAAATCGTCTAAGCGTTTGAAGTTGATGGAAGCTTTCAACGATTCGAACAACAAGCCAGAATGGATGGTGATGAATGTACTTCCAGTACTTCCACCAGACTTACGTCCGCTTGTACCACTTGAAGGTGGTCGTTTCGCGACTTCAGACTTGAACGATTTATATCGTCGTGTGATTAACCGTAACAACCGTTTGAAGCGTCTTCTTGACCTTGCGGCTCCAGACATTATCGTACGTAACGAAAAACGTATGTTACAAGAGTCTGTAGATGCGTTGCTTGATAACGGTCGTCGTGGTCGTGCGATTACAGGTTCGAACAAACGTCCATTGAAATCTTTGGCAGACATGATCAAAGGTAAACAAGGTCGTTTCCGTCAAAACTTGTTAGGTAAGCGTGTTGACTATTCTGGTCGTTCGGTAATTACCGTTGGTCCTACTTTACGTCTTCATCAATGTGGTCTTCCGAAGAAGATGGCACTTGAATTATTCAAGCCATTCATTTTCGCGAAACTACAAGCATCTGGCCAAGCAACAACCATTAAAGCTGCGAAGAAAATGGTTGAGCGTGAGACGCCGGAAGTTTGGGACGTTCTTGCATCTGTAATTCGTCAACATCCAGTGATGTTGAACCGTGCACCAACACTTCACCGTTTAGGTCTTCAAGCATTTGAACCGATCTTAATTGAAGGTAAAGCGATCCGTTTACACCCACTCGTATGTGCTGCGTTTAACGCCGACTTCGATGGTGACCAAATGGCGGTACACGTTCCATTGACACTTGAAGCACAGTTAGAAGCGCGTGCGTTGATGATGTCAACCAACAACATCTTGTCACCTGCAAATGGTGAGCCGATCATCGTTCCTTCTCAGGACGTTGTATTGGGTCTTTACTACATCACACGTGATGCGGTAAATGCCAAAGGTGAAGGCATGGTGTTTGCGGATACACATGAAGTTAACCGTGCCTTAGCGACTGGTAAAGTTGCGATCCATGCACGCGTTAAAGTACGTGTACACCAAACTGTGATTGATGAAAATGGTCAGCGCGAAAAGCAAACCATTATCGTTGATACAACACCAGGTCGTTGCTTGTTGTGGGAAGTTGTGCCACAAGGTTTAAGCTTTGAATCGATCAACCTTGAGATGACCAAGAAAAACATCTCTAAGTTAATCAACTCTTGCTACCGTAAGCTTGGTTTGAAAGATACTGTTATCTTCGCTGACCAATTGATGTATTTGGGCTTCCGTCAAGCGACGCGTTCAGGTGTATCTGTAGGTATGGAAGACATGCTTATTCCACCAAATAAGCACACGATTATCGACAAAGCTGAAACTGAAGTTCGTGAAATCGAACAACAGTTTGAACAAGGCTTCGTAACTGCGGGTGAGCGCTATAACAAAGTGGTCGATATTTGGGCACGTACCAATGACCAAGTTGCGAAAGCGATGATGGACAACTTGTCTTATACACTTGTGAAGAACAAGCAAGGTGAAGACGAGAAACAAAAGTCATTCAACTCAATTTATATGATGTCTGACTCGGGTGCCCGTGGTAGTGCGGCGCAGATCCGTCAGCTTGCTGGTATGCGTGGTTTGATGGCTAAGCCAGATGGCTCGATCATTGAGACTCCAATTAAAGCAAACTTCCGTGAAGGTTTGACAGTACTTCAGTACTTCATCTCAACACACGGTGCACGTAAAGGTTTGGCCGATACTGCATTGAAAACTGCGAACTCTGGTTACTTGACTCGTCGTCTTGTAGACGTAGCACAAGATTTAGTTATTACTGAATCTGATTGTGGTACAGCTGGTGGCCTAGTGATGACACCATTCATTCAAGGTGGTGACGTTATTGAACCATTACGCGATCGCGTATTAGGTCGTGTAACTGCTGAAGATGTACGTCGTGCATCTGATGATGAGGTTGTACTTCCACGTGGTACGTTAATTGACGAGAAAATTGCTGCTCAGCTTGAAGAAGCGGGTGTCGATGAAGTTAAAGTACGTTCAGTTATTGCGTGTGAATCTGCATTCGGCGTATGTGCGAAATGTTACGGTCGTGACCTTGCACGTGGTCACTTGGTGAACCCAGGTGAATCTGTTGGTGTAATGGCTGCACAGTCAATTGGTGAACCTGGTACACAGTTAACGATGCGTACGTTCCACGTTGGTGGTGCTGCGAGCCGAACTTCTGCTGCAAACAGTGTTCAAGTACGTAACAAAGGTACTGTACGTTTCCACAACGTGAAAACTGTACAACATGCCAAAGGTCACTTAGTGTCAGTTTCACGTTCAGGTGAAATTGGTATTGCGGATGATTTAGGTCGTGAGCGCGAGCGTTATAAACTTCCTTACGGTGCAAGCATCTTGTTGAAAGATGGTGAAGCTGTAGAAGCTGGCGGTATCGTAGCGACTTGGGATCCACATACACATCCACTTGTTACTGAGGTTGCGGGTAAAGCACGTTTCAGTCAAATCGCTGATGGTGTAACTGCAACTTCTAAGACTGATGATGCAACAGGTATGACCACTGTTGAAATCTTGCCTGTAACAGCTCGTCCTGCTTCTGGTAAAGATTTACGTCCTGCAATCGTGTTGGATACAACCGATGGCGGCGAACAGTTCTACTTCTTACCACAGAATACAATCGTAACAGTTCGCGATGGCGGAACGATTGGTGTGGGTGATGTCATTGGTCGTGTACCACAAGAATCTTCACGTACTCGTGATATTACCGGTGGTCTTCCACGCGTAGCTGACTTGTTCGAAGCGCGTAAGCCAAAAGAACACGCTATCTTGGCAGAAGTGTCTGGTATCGTGAGCTTTGGTAAAGAGACCAAAGGTAAGAACCGTTTAGTGATCAGCCCAGATGATGGTTCTGAGATCTATGAAGAATTGATTCCAAAATGGCGTCAAATCAACGTGTTCGAAGGTGAGCATGTGAACCGTGGTGAGACAATCTCTGATGGTCCACAAAACCCACATGACATCTTACGTTTGAAAGGTGAAGTTGCATTAACCAACTACATCGTGAACGAAGTTCAAGACGTTTACCGTCTCCAAGGTGTAAAAATCAACGATAAGCACATTGAAGTTGTTGTACGTCAAATGTTGCGTAAAGTTGATATCACAGATGGCGGTGATACAAGCTTCATCAAAGGTGAGCAAGTGGATTACATCCGCGTTGTTCAAGAGAACCAAGCTGTCTTGGCTCAGAACAAGTTCCCTGCGAAGTTTGAACGTCAATTGATGGGTATCACGAAAGCATCGCTTTCTACAGACTCGTTCATCTCTGCTGCATCGTTCCAGGAAACAACACGTGTGTTAACTGAAGCGGCTGTAACAGGTAAAGAAGATGATTTACGTGGCTTGAAAGAAAACGTGGTTGTGGGTCGTTTGATCCCAGCGGGTACAGGTCTTGCTTATCACTTGGAGCGTCGTCGCCAAGAAGCAGAAGCTGCTGAATTTGAACTTCACAACGATTTCAGTGAAGTTGACCAAGCATTTAGTCAAGCGTTGAACTCAGACCAGTTCTAAGTTTTAACGCATTGAAAAGGCACCTTCGGGTGCCTTTTTTTGTGGAAAAATGAAGCAGATGTTACAAAAACGCATTAGAGCTTCGGTATTTGATTACTTAATCAGAATAAACAGTTCATTAAAGCATACTATCCTATGCACATCTGAGGAGAGGAATAGTTCTAATGAAAAAAATGATGATGATTGCTGGTGTTGGTTTGATGTCAACTACGCTATTTGTTGGTTGCCAGAATGCGAGTCCGGAAAGCAAACGTATTGGTTCTGCTGCAATTGGTGGTGGTGCTGGTGGTGCGGTCGGTAAAAGTGTTGGTGGTAACTTAGGTGCGGGTCTTGGTGCTGCAATTGGTGCTGGCGTAGCTGCAAATGCCAAAGGTTCAAATAGTAAAAATACTCGTAACAGTGCAATTGGTGCAGGCATTGGGGCGGCGCTTGGTGGCGCGGTACTCGGTGGAGAGTCTGGTGCAGCAGTAGGTGGAGCACTTGGTGGTAGTGCTGGATCAGCTTATGGTGAGAAAAAAGGCAAGTACTAAGCCCATATAGAAAATCGCTTGATGACTGAAGCAATTTATCTAATTCAGCTTCAGTATCTAAGTGGTTTCTTAAGTAAACTGGTCTTTTCTCAGTGATCACAAATGCATTGCTGAGAAAAGCTAACAAGCTAGAATCCCATTTATAAATCTGATTTGAATTGAGCATAAGCAAAACAATAATCCAAATGCTACATAACTAGCATATTCATACTGATGCTATTTTATTGCGTATTGAGCGTATCTTTATTCGACTGCTTCATAAACAATCATCCTTTACAAAATATCAATCGATTAGGACATTGTGATAACACAATGTGATCAAATTCCCCATAAAAGAAGATTATGCTTTTCACTAGAAGGTATAGAAGTGAGTATATAGTCATGAAAAAAACAATTGGTTTAGTTTCTACTTTGGTGCTATCAGCGGTTATGTTTACAGGTTGCCAAAATATGAGCGCCTCTGACCAACGTATCGGTGCGGCTGCACTCGGTGGTGCTGTCGGTGGTGGCGTTGGTAACCATGTTGGTGGTGGTCTTGGTGCCGGTGTAGGTGCTGCGGCAGGTGCGGGTGTTGGTGCTAATGCCAAAGGTGGTAGCAGCAATTCAACGACAAGCAGCGCGATTGGTGCGGGTATTGGTTCAGTGGTCGGTAAAGCTATCTTTGGTGGCGATTCTGGTGCTGCAATTGGTGGTGCAATCGGTGGTGGTGCTGGTGCCGCAATCCAAGAGAAAAAGAGATAATTTCTGATCATCAGATTCAAAAATGCCTGCTATTGATAGCAGGCATTTTTATGTGAATGGTACTAAGCACTGGCTTTGGGTTTTTTACGACGGATATAAAGAACCTTTTCAACTTCTGCGATTCGTGTTCCTGCATCATCAACAATATTCAATGTGTAATGGCGTAGAACAGGGTCATGATTCTCAGCCAATTTCTTGATTTCAGTGATTTCATCGCGACTGAGCTGAATCTCAGCATATACGGTATTACGACCCGGTGAGAGAAAATTAATAGTGGCACTTTTATCCCAAACAATATATTTATGTCCTAGGTGATGAATCAGAATCAGCATATAAAAAGGGTCGACCATTGAATAAAGGCTACCGCCAAAATGTGTCCCTACAATATTGCGGTTACGTCTCGTCAATGGCATTTTGACTCGGATGTAATAATCATCTAGATCAATGGTTTCAATTTCAATTCCAGCCCCACGATAAGGGGAATAGTGGTTCAGCATAAATTTTGAAATTGCGGGAATGGTTCGAATTCTTTTGAAAAAGTCTTTCATGGTCAATTTTTTTTCTTGCAACTCTATTCATACTCCATAAGTATCATTTTTATTGCATCGCTGGCAATGGCTGTTTTATGAACAGCCGATAGAAAACAAAATGGGAAAAAATTATGCAAGCACAAGTCAAAACAGTTACAACATCGGATCAGCAAACACTGTGTGTGAAAACATGGGGAGATGAGAAAAAAACGCCTTTGGTTTTAGTGCATGGCTATCCTGATAATCAGGAGGTATGGGAGCCAATCATTGAGAAGTTGGTCAATGATTATTTTGTGGTGACTTACGATGTTCGTGGTGCAGGTCTTTCTTCTATTCCAAAGCGTATCAAAGATTATCGTTTGCCGCGTTTATCACTCGACTTACAAGAAGTCGTAGATCAAGTTCTACCAAATCGTAATTTCCATATGGCAGCGCACGATTGGGGTTCTTTACAGTCTTGGGAATCTGCGACTGAACCAAAATTAAAAGGTCGTTTATTGTCTTATACGACGATTTCAGGTCCATGTTTAGACCATGCATCTCTGTATTTACGTGAAAAATTTAAATCTGCACCAAGCAATGTATTAAAAATGCTGACTAAATCTTGGTATATCGGTGCTTTCCATTTACCTTTAGTTGCACCAACAGTATGGACATTCTTTAGTCCAGAAAAATGGGGCAAGATCTTAAGTGGTTTGGAAAAGAAGAAAAATTTACCTCTAAATGCCAATATTGTAGCGGATGGTAAATATGGTATTAATCTTTATCGTGCCAACTTTATTCCTTCATTGACTCAGCCTCGTCAACGCTATGCACAATGCCCTGTACAAGCGATCGTGTTACAACGTGATGCCTTTGTCAGCCCTGAATACATTACTGAATCAATGCCGAAATGGGTGGAAAAATTTGAGTATGTAGAACTGGATGCCAATCACTGGGCAGTATTGAGTCAACCAGAAAAAATTGCTGAACTGATCCGTCAGTTCGTGCAACGTCAAGCTGCTTAAGGCTTTAGTGGATTTATTAAGCTAAAAATCACTTAAGATTAGCAATAAGACGGCGATATTTTCAGCTAGGTTTTAATGAATCTGCTAGAATGTCGCCTTTTCTTTGCTCCTGAATTTATTCATGAATGCTGTCGTAATTGCGATTGCCGTGATGTTTATCCTGTCACTGGCACGAGTTTCTGTTGTTCTCACTTTGGTGATTTCAGCCATTATTGGGGGCTTGGTCGCTGGTCTAAGTCTTTCTCAAACGGTAGAGGCATTTAATGCTGGCTTAGGCGATGGTGCTGAAGTTGCATTGGCCTATGCGGTATTAGGTGCTTTTGCATTGGCATTGTCCAAGTCAGGTTTACCTGATTTGCTTGCGCATAAACTGATTGGTTTGTTGGGGATGGAAGCTGGTAAAATTCAGCAAAAAAAGGTGAAATATCTGTTATTAACCATTTTGTTGATTGCTGCGATTTTCTCTCAAAACTTGATCCCAGTGCATATCGCCTTTATACCTGTTCTGGTTCCACCTCTATTAAAAGTGATGAACCATTTAAAACTGGATCGACGTGCGGCAGCATGTGTAATGACTTTAGGTCTGGTCGGAACCTATATTTTCCTGCCTGTGGGTTTTGGTGCGATCTTCCTTGAGCAGATCTTGATGGGCAATATCAACAAGATTGGCGCAGCTTATGGCTTGCATGTGGAACGAGGCATGATGCCAATCGGTATGGCGATTCCAGTCTTAGGGATGGTGATTGGTACTTTAGTTGCGGTATTTATTAGCTATCGTAAGCCGCGTATCTATGTTGATCGTTCAATTACACCAGTCAAAACCATTGACCTAGACAAACCTTTGAAAGTCACTTCACAAGCAGAATATGATCTCAAAGCTGATGCTGAAGAGCTGAAGCAAGAAGCTGAGAATGTACCTTATATCTCCAAGAAAACCATGTTTATGGCTGTGCTTGCGATTGGTTTAACTTTGGTTGCACAGCTCTATTCCGGTTCGATGATTCTGGGCGGCTTAGTTGGTTTTGCAGTGTTGTCCGCGTCAGGTATTTTTAAATGGCAAGATGCTGATGACGTATTTGTACAAGGCATGCGTATGATGGCGCTGGTAGGTTTTATCATGATTTCTGCGGCAGGTTTTGCCTCAGTGATGACCCATACCGGCGATATTACCCATCTGGTTAATGGCGTGGTGCATATCATTGGCGACAACCATGCACTTGCAGCGTTCCTGATGCTCTTTATCGGTTTGTTCGTGACGATTGGTATTGGTTCATCGTTCTCAAGTGTGCCTGTGTTGGCAGTGATTTATGTGCCTTTGTGTGTACAGTTTGGTTTTTCACCTTTAGCAACAATCGCTTTAATTGGTACCGCTGCGGCATTAGGTGATGCAGGTTCACCTGCATCTGATTCGACTTTAGGACCAACAGCTGGTTTAGGTGTAGATGGTCAACATGATCACATTTGGGATACTGTTGTGCCGACCTTTATACATTTTAATATCCCGCTACTTATTTTTGGCTGGATTGCCGCAATGGTTTTATAATGAAAATGGCTCTTTAAGAGCCATTTTTTATGCTTGTATATTTTTTGGAGTTAAAATATAAAAAGTATCAGTATTTGACATTTTTTGTCTATTTTTTAATCTGGTTTTATAATGTGGTTTTAGTATTAAGTTTTATGTGATTATATTTTTTAATTCATCTAAATTGAATTTTTCTAAAAACTTTATCTAATATTTAAAATTGATGTATTCTGATTAAAATACTAGGTTTTATAGTGATTTAAGTGGACTAAAATAGTCTGAATTAATAAATATTACATATTTTAACAATTATATTTTATTAATATTCAATATATTACAAAATGGATTTAAATGGTCGGAATTAATAAGTATTGCATAATGTAAAAACCCGTGTTTATTATATTGAACAAGAACATAAATTGTTAAAGAGGTTGTTTTAATGTTAAAGAAAGCATTGGTTGTAGCATTATTGGGGTTATCTTCAACTGCATTTGCAGGGGGCTTTCAAGTTAAAGTAGGTGCGAGTTTAATTGATCCAACTGCGGATGTAACTTTAAAGCCAGGTGCAACTGTAAAAGGGGATTACGAGTTTGCATTTACGCCATCGGTTGAATATTTCTTTGGTGAAACGCCATTCTCAGCTGAAATTTTATTGGCGACACCTGTAAAGCATGATGTTTTATTAAATGGTGAGTCTGTTGCGAGTGTTCGCCATTTACCACCAACAATTACAGCGAAATATAACTTTAAAAACTCAACTCGCTTTACACCATATATTGGTGTCGGTGGTACAGCCTTCATCCCTTGGCATGAAAAGGGTGTAGCGAAAGATGTAAAAGAAGCATTTGGTTTTGCCGGTCAGTTAGGTTTTAACTTCCAGCCTGCTGATGCGAAAAACTGGGGTGTTTATGTTGATGTACGCTATGCAGACATTAGCCCAGAAGTGACCTTGGTCGATGGTACTAAATTTGATTTAGACCTCAACCCAGTGGTGTATACATTAGGTTATAGCTACAAGTTCTAAGTCAGTGAAAGATTGAAGAACCTCACCTTGTGTGAGGTTGTTTATTTTTGCAATTTGAATATAAAACCAATACAGGCTTCAACACTTGAGTTTTGTATGCTGAGACATAAGCTTAAATAAAAGTGAATGATCCATGATGAAAAAATTGATAACAACAGCATTATTACTCACACCCTTATTATTTTTGTCCCAAGCTCAGGCTGCGAGTTTCTCTTGTAAAGCAGCGAAGCTAAAAGCTGAGCAACAGATCTGCAATGACCGCAGTTTAAATGATGCTGATGTCAAACTTGCGACCACCTACCAAATCATTCTGCATGCTTTACCTATGGGCGGGCGTGATGCAGAGAAAGATCAACAATTTAAATGGTTAAAACAGCGTAATTCTTGTGCTGCGAATAGCCCTTGTCTGAAGCGTGCCTATGCACAAAGACAGCAACAGTTAGATCAACTTCTACAGACGCGAGTCTTGAGTCAAGGTCCATTCTAATTGTAACTTTTGTGCGATTTTTAGCTGAAAAATAAACATCAAGGATTGAAAAATCCAAGATATGCACCATTCATAAATCATTCCAAAGATATAAGCACAGATAAGGAGTGATTTATGAGTGAGCAAGTCGCACAGAATTATAGTTTCCAAGCTGAGGTTGCTCAGTTATTGCATTTAGTGACCCATTCACTGTATTCCAACCCTGAAATTTTCTTACGTGAATTGATTTCAAATGCTTCGGATGCTTGCGATAAGTTACGTTTTGAAGGGATTAATCACCCTGAATATTATGAAAATGATCCAGAGTTACGTGTCCGCGTTAGCTTGGATAAAGACAATAAAACCTTAACTATCTCAGATAACGGGATTGGTCTAAGCCAACAAGAAGCCATTGATAACTTAGGTACTATTGCAAAGTCTGGTACCAAAGACTTTATGTCTAAGCTAACAGGTGATCAAAAATCAGATGCACAGTTAATTGGTCAGTTTGGTGTTGGTTTCTATTCAGGCTTTATTGTTGCCGATAAAATTACCGTTGAATCACGCCGTGCTGGTGTAGACGTGGCAGATGGTGTGCGTTGGATTAGCGGTGGTACAGGTGAGTTTGAAGTTCAGCAAATTGATAAAACCACACGCGGTACAGACATCATCTTGCATTTACGTGATGATGCACTTGACTATTTAGAGTCATGGAAAGTTAAACAAATCATCAATAAATATTCTGACCACATCAGCTTGCCAATCGAAATGCAAAAAGAAGTGTGGCAAGAGGAAGAAGTCGCTGAAGGTGAAGAACCGAAAGGCGGTCAAATGGTCAAGACTGATGAATGGGAAGCGATTAACTCAGCGAGTGCGTTATGGACGCGTAACAAGAGTGAAATCACTGATGAGCAATACATCGAGTTTTATAAAAACCTGAGCCACGATTTTGCAGAACCTTTGGCATGGGCGCATAACCGTGTGGAAGGTAGCACTGAATATACTCAGTTACTCTATATTCCAAGTCAGGCCAAACAAGATTTATTTACCCGCGAAGCAAAAGCAGGCATTAAGCTGTATGTGAAACGTGTATTTATCTTGGACGAAGCAGATAACCTCATTCCAAACTATTTACGTTTTGTTCAAGGTGTGGTCGACAGTGCAGACTTACCGTTGAACGTTAGCCGTGAACTTTTACAAGAAAGCCGTGATGTGAAAACCATTCGTGAAGGCAATGCGCGTCGTGTATTGGCTCTAATTGATGGTTTAGCCAAATCGGAAGATGAGAAAGACCAGCAGAAATTCAAGACTTTCTATACTGAGTTTGGTTCAGTCCTCAAAGAAGGTTTGGGAGAAGATACAGGCAATCGTGAACGTATCTTAAAATTATTGCGTTATGCGACTTCAAATAATGATGAGATCAGTACTTCTTTTGCCGACTACAAGGCACGCATGAAAGAAGGACAGAAAGCAATTTATTATGTCACTGCGGATAATTTAACGGCTGCGAAAAACTCGCCACAACTTGAAGTATTCAAGAAAAAAGGCATTGAAGTGTTACTCATGGCGGATCGTGTTGATGAGTGGGCGATGAACTTCGTGTTTGAGTTCGATGGCACGCCATTGCAGAACGTATCTAAAGGTGCCGTCGATCTTGGTGATTTGCAAGATGCTGAAGAGAAAAAAGCTTTAGAGCAAGCGGCAGAGCAGTTTAAACCTGTGGTTGACCGTTTGAGTAGCTCGTTAAAAGACAAGACTAAAGAAGTGCGTGTTACCACGCGTTTAGTGGACTCTCCAGCATGTTTAGTCACAAGTGAAGGTGAACTTTCTCCACAGCTAATTCGTATGTTGAAACAAGCAGGCCAAGCTGTTCCTGAAATTAAACCAACTTTAGAAATTAACCCTGAACATCCTTTGGTGAAAAAATTAGAGAACACAGCACAGTTTGATGATTTGGCCAATGTAATCTTTGATCAGGCTGTGATTGCAGAAGGTGGTTTACCAGAAGATCCAGCTGCCTATGTCAAACGTATTAATAGCTTATTATTGAACTAAGTCATTTGATCAAAAACCTCTACTTCGGTAGAGGTTTTTTTATGCGTATGGATAACTTTAAAGTTATCCACAGTGGTGTTGCTATTTTCATCAGAAGTGAGCTTCAAAGCTCATTTGATAGCTGAAATGACTGTCCTGCTTATCGGCAGGAACATTTAAGTAATTTAGATCATTTTGCATATACAGCCAGTTACGCCAAATGGGACGTTTCCAAGAAAAATAAGGACCCCATTGATTGACTCGAAGTTCTTTCTTTTCATAATCACCTTCACTGACAATGCCATAGCTCAGGTTATCTTTGGAGAGCAAATACAACTTTTGGAAAGTCCGATTACGCCAAGTGTAATCTTCATCTTGGGTTTTAGACAGATTGAACTGAGTCGAAAATAGTGCTTGTTGCTGAAACGTCTGGGTTAAATTGAGGTTGGTTTCGGCATAGTTTTTACTGCTTGAGCCATAACGAAAGATTTGTGCAGTATCAAGATTGAGTCCTGATGGTAAGAGCCATTGCTTCTTGGCAAGAAACTGAACATAAATATCCGTATTGGAGTTCGAACCTAGGTCTAGATCATTGTTAAAAGGTAACCAGCTTGAAATTGTACTCCAGCTCGCGCTGACGGGATTGGGGGGATTGATATTTTTATGTGATTGATGATGCTTGGTGTTTTTACCAAGCTTTTTTAGCGGAGGAGGCTGCTGTGCGCGTTGCCATAACGAGTCTTCACCAAAAACCGCCATCAACTCCTGGCTCAGTTGTGCATCACTGAGTTGATTTTCTAATCTTTCTGTTGGAATATCACAAGTAAGCGTCTTAGTCGTTTGTCTTTCAGTTCGATGATGCCCAGGATATTGATTTAAAAACGCATTTGATGTGCGGGTAAAATGTCTACTGAGCGGTAAAAACATTGGGAAGAATGGTGTCAGTAGCTCACCGAGGCAAAGATTGCCTACAATCAATAAATACACAGCCAAAGCGTATCGTTGATACATGTTCAAGTGAAGAAAAATAAAAGAAAACAAGCTTAGCAGTTTAAGCTTAATTATTTATTTGCTGCGCTTAATTTCTTCTAAATAAAAATGCCCACTTGAAATTTCAAGTGGGCATTGTGATATGACATTTCAGTACTAGAATAAGGTTTCAAGTCGAACAAAAGTACTAACAAAGTGATCGCGATCTTCGCGATGATCATTAAAGTAATTAAGATCGCCTTGTACATAGAACCATTCGCGCCAAAGCGGTTGTCGCCATGATACAAAAGGCCCCCAGCTGTTTAAACGTAACTCATTATTGTTGTAGTAGCCTCCAGTATAAATCCCATAGTTAAAGTTGTTATGGGCAAAGAACTGGTGTTGACGGAAGGTACGGTTATCCCAAAGTAAATCATCATCCTGCTTATCTGCATAGGTCAGGCTGAACTGATTGGAGATAAAGGGTTGATTTGGACGTGCATGAATCAACTCTAAATTAGTACGCAGATAATTTTCACTTTTGCTGCCATAGCGATAAATCTGTTCAGCGTTGAAGTGGAAGTCATTGCGCAATTCCCAATGTTTTTCCGCTCTTAAGCGAGCATAAATATCGCTACCCGAGCGAATACCGATATCAGCATCGGTTTCAAAAGGGAGCTTCTTGGAAAAATTTGACCAACGTAAGGCTAAGGAGCCATTACTATCTCGGGTTTGTTTGGAGTCGAATTTTTTATCTGGATCTGAATTAGGTTGATTATTGGTATTGGCAACATTATTTTTAAACTCATCATCGAGAGAGTCATCACCAAATACCACGCTGACTTTTTTCTCTAGAGTTGGTAATTTAATTTTACCGCGAATACGAGGTTTAACCTCATAACCATCATGTTCATTCCAGTAGTTATCTAGCATTACTCGGATAGTGGCTGAGGCAGGATTTTCAGGATCGACATCGCCAAACCAATCATCAATTTTGACTGAAGTACGGTCTGCCCATTCGCGAATACTACGTTGCTTTTTATCCGCCCAAGTTTTGTCTTCAGTTTCAGCAGTCGCTGGGACAGTGGATTGATCGGATTGTGCTGGAAAGATCGTTGGCGTGGCGTCGACCCAGCGTGGAATATAGTCCAATGCATTTTCATCACTATTTACCGTGGTTGAATTTGCAGCAGAATTTGGCTGCTGGTTTTGAGCATTGGTTCCTGCGTTGGTAACATTCAGTGTACCCAGTGACAGTGTTAGCAACGCAAAAAAGATACGTGTCGGTACCATTTGCTGTAAATTATTCATAATGAAGGCTTATATATTGTTCTTATGTTAACTTTTGATGATTGGGGCAATAAAAGCAAGTATTGGACACAAAAAGCAGCAATTTAACAGTATAAAAATGCTAGAAATCATAAGGGTTTAGTGAAATAAAATGCGATAAGCGGATCCAAATCCTTTTGGAAAAACCACCGGTGGTTCAGTTGCAGCATTAGATCAGGTGAATCAAAAAAGTGTTGCTATACTCATTTAAGATGATTCAGGGAGAGCGCTATTTTCTAGTGCCTGGTAAAGATCGTGTACCGAAATGGGTTGTGGCAATCGGCTAATCACCTGACGAATGAGTTGCCATGTATAGCCATCCGCACGGTCTAATAATAGATAAGGATAGGCTTGATCTTCATTGGATAGCTGCACACGTTCTAAACCATGAATCACACGGATTTTATGACGCTCTCGCAGCAAAATCACGGGAGTAAAGAAAGTCGCAGAAGTTTCATCAAAGGGGATGAATTTCTGTACGTTGATAAAGGATGCTGGAATATAAGGATAAACACGCTGATCACGTTGCCAGACCAAAGTGCCATTCATAATACACTCATTAAACAAGGTCTCATGTTGATGATAATGTTGTTTAAAGTTATTCCAGCTGGTTTGATGAATAGAGCTGGTTCGAGTATGACGTTGATCGGTATAGGCTTGTAAAATCGTGGTTGCATATTCAACACTATGGGTTCCGACCAAGACCACATAATGTGAAAATTGACCTTGCGCATAGAGCTGTTCGGCAATAAAAATTTGTGCTGATCCCCAAAGTGGTTGTGCTTCGTTTTCTGCTTTGAGATAAAGCCAATCAATTTTTATATTTTGATCAATTTCATTATGTAAATCGACCCGATACAGTGACGGGAAAGTACGCGCATCAACACGTTCCAAGCGGCAAAGTAAGCCATCTAAACTAAAATCATTCAATGCCAATGGTTTGGCCTTGTTAAGATTTGCAGAAGCGACGGGACTTTGTCTAAAACTCGGTTTCACCCGTGTAGTGGCCTGAGGAGAAGGTGTCACCTGAGCAGGTTGAATTTTTTCTTGAATAATTGCATCGAGTTGTGACTGAAAATGAGCCGTTTGTTCCTTAATAATAGATAAGCTATCTTTATTTTTGCTTTGTTCAGCATGTGTCGCTTGAATAGGTTCCAAAACAGGGATCAGATTCTGTAATTCGTGGTCTGTTTTAACATAGTCACTGGCATGGCTCTGTAACCATTGTAAGGCATCTTGAGATGAATTTAGCCAAGGACTTTTCAGGAATGAAAGTGCAGGACGAATCACCCAAACTTGCCAATGTTGTGCTTGACGTAATGCGGCCCACCCCATATCTGCCGAAGCAAACAAGGCATTTTCTACGCGACCCATAAAGTTATACGTACCACGGTAAGTCAAGCTGTAGCCGTAATGTGCTAAGTCATCGGCAGAGAATTCTTCATTGAGAATAAATTCTTTAAATGGGCTGAGCTGATCCTGAAAGTGAGGGTCATCGCAAGATGCGCAAATGTCTTTGATGCGTTGTTTTGATTTAGCAATTTCAAAAAGTGATGTTTTATCATCATTCAGCCCGTCGACGAGGGTTTTGAGCTCATCAACCAAGAGTGCTTTCTCTAATACGTCCATCGATTGTTTCCTTAGAGATAGGCTTGAGCCTGTTTTTAAATCATGAATTAGGATAAATGACAGCAATTTCAAACAAGTTGTAATCAGTTATAGTCGATAAAGTATGCTGTCTTATACGAGTGACAAGTGCTTTGATCCTCTGATCTATTTGTAATTTGACCTGTGTTAAAAGGTATCGCCACTCAATATTTTCATCACAAAAGATTGTCACTTTATGACGATTATAGAAGAAAAGGAGGCAAAATCTATAGCGGTCAAGTTAGTATAAAATCTCATTTGCGTATTCTAAATCGAGATATAGATCATGGTTTCTCTTTGAAAATAAAAACATTTTAAAATAATAAATCGAATAAATAGATCATAAGATAAAAACTCATCTATAAATTTATGGATGAATTGTGATCACTTTCACATATCTATTGGTGAAAAGCTCAGCAAATAAGAAATATGTCATTATTGAAATGATCATGACCGTCGATAAACGGTATTTATTCAAAGATAAAAGACTGAAACAAAAGGGGAATGTGAAAATTTAGAGCTTAAAAAACCGCTTTCATGCTGAGATGAAAACGGTTTTAGGACTAATCTGGCTTAAGGCTTAATTTCGCATTGGTCATCATTACATTGAGCTGCATCGCTTTGCTCAATTTCTTCAGTTGATTCTGACTGCGCTTGTTGCATTGCCTGTAAGAAAATCTCACGTGGTTGTGCACCTGAAAGTGCAAGTTTTTGATCAAAGACAAAGAATGGCACGCCAGTGACTTTGAGCTGCTCATGGGCAATTTGCTCATCATGACGTACAAAATCTGCAAGTTCATCTGAATCCAGTACATATTCCACTTCGGCATTGTCTAGGCCGATACGTGAGGCGATTTCTTCAACCACTTCACGTTCACCAATTGCAAGACCTTCAGTCATGTAAGCATGGAAGAATGCTTCTTTTGCTTCATTTCCCAAACCCTTGCTTTGTGCAAGATGAATGATGCGGTGTGCATTGAAGCTGTTGCCTGAATTGGCTTTCTGCCATTGAAAATCGATACCCTCTACTGCTGCCATAGCAGCAACATTACGTTCCATTTCCTCCATTTCAGCATAGCTACGACCATACTTTTTGGCTAAACGTTCAGTATTTGAGGTGTCGTGTTTAGCAGGTGCATTTGGATCCAGTTCAAAGCTATGCCAGTGGATGTCTAATTCAATACCTGCTTCTTGGGCAACATGTTCAAGACGCTTTTTACCGATATAACAAAAAGGACAGACCACATCTGACCAAATATCTACACGCATGGTGGATCTCTTCAATTCTCGTTAAACAGATAATAGGGGCGAATGTGTAGAATTTAAAGCGATGAAAATGTAATGCTCCGTTACGAGAAGTGAAATAAAAAGGTATATAACTACATGTGTTTTATCAATTAAACTCAGATTCAGAACATAAAAAATATAATTAAACTTGGAGGCAATATGCGCCGTTTTTTATTATTTATTACAGTTATAGTGCTTTGTATCGGTTCATTTTTCTTTTATCAGCATATTCTGAAACAACGAGCCATCAATAATCAGCAAATGTTTGAAGTGGTGATGGCTGAGAAAATGCGTGAACTTTATGATCAGGCACAAGACTGGTCAACACCCGTACAGCTGGATATTCATGATGATCGTTTATCTGGCGATTATAAATTGATGTCTGAGTTTTTGCTGAATTACTGGATGCAGAATGTAGAGGCCCGCAATCGTTATTTACGTGAACTCAAAGCCGCCAATTGGGATACTTTTCTTAATGTTGAACGATTAGATCTAGATCGAAAACAGGGCTATAAAAATACGGAACAGATGTTTGTGGATGTGCGCAAAGCATCAGCGGAGTATGAACAAGTACGACAACAGATTCAGACCAGTTCAATGCAGCAGGCAAAAAGTTTGGCAATTCATAATGAAATGAGAAGCTCGCTCCTAGCAAAATTAGAACATAATCTGAAAGCAGATAAAGCCCATGACATTTTTCCGATTGAGCAGCAGATTATTGAAAAGGCACAAGCCATGTTCGATATGCTGAAAAAATATCAGTGGCAACGAAAAGACAAAATGATTCTTTTTGCTGAAACAACACAGGTGAAAAAGTTTAATGGACTCTATCAAGATGTATTAAAGCTAAACGCCAAGATGGAGAAAATCAAACAAAACAATGCTGAAGTTTTAGAGGATGAGTTGTAACAGAGAGTGATAACCCACAGGTAGAAGTCGAAAATATGAATCTATGGCAGTTGTTTCATAAAGTTAAACCTTTTGTACTTCCTTATAAGTGGTTGGTTGCAGTTACACTTATGCTGACCTTGATCGGTGCGTTGACTGCACAGGTGAATGCATTAACTTTGCAATATGCTGTCGATCAGATCAATGCCGTGGTTGAATCAGGGCAGGGCTTAAATGCAGGCTGGCATATCCTGATTACCATCAGCGTGATTTTATTGAGTAAAGAAGTGCTGAATATTTTCATTCAGTTTGGGCAGAAATTCTTTGGTGAGAAGTTAAGGATTCTGATTTCACAGGATGTAGCACAGTCGATTATCGTGAAATTCCTACAATATCGTCTGGCTTTTTTTACCCAAGATGACAATCAGGCAGGGAAATTACAAACCCGAATTGATCGAGGTATTGGATCGATTACCCGATTGGTACAGATCTTCTTTATTGATATTTTTCCATTGTTTAGTAGCGCGATTATTGCTCTGTGTCTAATGTTCTACGCCAACTTCTGGATTGGCTTGGTGGCGTTAAGCATTGTGCCAATTTATTTCTGGATCACCTTTAAGCAGGCGCAGAAACTCAGTGGTACACGACGTAATTTACGTGATGGTCGGGAGCGTAAAAGTCAGGGGACTTTAAGTATCATTCAGTCAATCACGGTGATTAAGTCATTTAACCGTGAGCAAATTGAGGCGGAAAAACAGCTGACCTTGCAAAAACAACTGACCGATGATCAGATGCGAACTCGCCAACTTAGCTTTCTGTTTGATGGTTTAAAAACCTTTATTGAACAGATTGGTGTCGTTTTCATTATCATTTTAACCGCCTATTTTGTTTTGGTCGGTGATATGAGCATCGGTATGATCATGTTTCATATTCTGCTATTCAATAATGTCTCAGCACCGATTCGCTCTCTACATCGAATCTATGATGAAGTGAATGATGCAATGATTTATGCGGAAAGCTTTTTCAAAATTTTAGAAGCAGATGATGAAATAGAAACTTCTGGAGAACTGAAACCTCAGCCACTGACAGGTAAGTTTGAACTCAAGCAGGTGAACTTTTTCTATCCCAATGGCTATCATGCGCTGAAAGATATTAATTTAACCATTCAGCCGAATAAGATTACCGCGTTGGTTGGATTGTCTGGAGCTGGTAAATCAACCTTAATTAGCCTGCTAGATAAATTTTATTTACCTCAGGCTGGCGAAATTCTACTGAATGGAAGCGCATTGACCGAGATTGATACCCAATATCTACGCGACCATATTGGTCTGGTACTGCAAAAGAATCATATTTTTCAGGGAACGATCGAGGAAAATATCCGTTACGGCAAGATGGATGCAACACAGGATGAAATTATCCTTGCTGCAAAAAAAGCTTCGATTCATGAGCAGATTGTCAAGTTACCACTGGCGTATCAATCCGATGCCTTATTACTTTCAGGCGGTCAGCAACAACGGATCGCCATTGCACGCATGTTCCTGAAAAACCCACCGATTATCTTTCTGGATGAACCAACAGCAAGTCTGGATGCGATTGCAACCGAGCAGATCAAACATAGTTTGGATGAGATCAAGCAGGGGCGGACTGTGATTATCATCTCGCATAGCTTGTCGCAGATTATAGATGCGGATTATACCTATGTGATGCAGGATGGCATGATCGTGGAACATGGTGAACATCATCAACTCTATCAGCAACAAGGGGTGTATAAGAACATCTTTGATGCGATGGCGAAGAGTCTTAATATCGAGAAGATTTCCAAGACCTTTGAAGGGGATGATGAAGAGGAAACACATAGTTAGTCACCTCATCATCCCCTTATAAAAAGCTTTATTTGATGAGGTTAATCAAAAATCTTATCCGCTGCTTGGAAAGGAAGGCTGACCACGTCAATCGCGACTGCAAAAGGTAGCAGTACCAGTTTTTCAAAAGGATTCAAGCCCGATTTAGATTTATAACTTTCTTCTTTGTTGGTATAGATTGTGACTTGATACGCTTTGCTTAATGGTTTTAACGAGGTGAGATTGTTTGCTGCTGGATAGACCACACCTTTCAATTTAAGATCAAAACAGAAGCGTTGTGCGTGCATGCGTTCATCACTTGAGGACGAGCATTCTTTGGCGCCATTTTCAATAAAAAACTCAAGGTCTTTTTTGCTGAGGTCTTCTTTTAACTTCACATAACTAAGCGGCAAAGTACCTGAAAAATTGCCGTCATTTTTTTCTGAATAGAAATTGAGGTCTCGAGTGATTTGAATGTTTTTAGGATCAAGTTTGTTGATGAGGGTGACGAATTGTGCACCTCCTTGAGTGAGGATATAACTATTTTTCTGACCTGCAATGACAATACTGTCTTTCGGTAAATTTGTTGCAGTTTGCGCTGGTCGACCAAAAGCCACCACGTTGTCTTCGACCAAGGTCACTTTTGTGGTTCGAGTATAGCTTCGATTGTCTTTCTTGATCAGGGTGGAGGTGGCGCAGCCTGTAATAACTATGCTCGACAACGTGATAGCGAACGTCGTTTTTATTATATCCTTCATCTTTATGATCCTAAGTATTTGATTCAACTGTACCATGATCTAAAAAAGATTTTAACAAGTCATGTGATCGTTGTAGTTTGCTTAATTGCCCATCCACTTGTTTAAGTTCATTTTCTAGTTTCGACAATACAACTGAACATAAACTAAAACGGCGATCTGCTAAATCAAAACATGATAATAGCACTTGGATGTCTTTTAGGTTCATACCTGCATCATTCAGTATTTTAATTTTATGAATATCTTCAATATTTTTTTGACTGTAATCTCTGTAATTATTTGCAGTCCGTTTGGGTTGCACCAATCCTAGATTCTCATAATAACGCAGCATACGAGGGCTGACTTGAGTCAATTTGGCAACTTTTGCAAGATTCATAAATACAACTTGACCCTGACATAAGTGTCATAGTTTAGCATAGCTTTTAAGCAATATAACTGTGGTCGATTTGAATGAAAAAATTAGTTGGTTTGATTGGATTATGGTGCATTTCAATGTTGGGATATACGGCTCAGCAAGAAGTTCCACAACGACATGTTTATATTGTGCCTGGCTATGGTGCTACAGTACATGACCATTGGTTTGAGTCCGTTCAAAGGCAGATACAGGATGCCCATACGAAGGTAACGATTTTATCTTTACCTGATCCGATGCAGCCAGATGTAGAGATGTGGCAACAAATTTTGGAACAGAATATTCATGTGATAGATAAAAATACTTACTTTGTCGCCCATAGTTTAGGTGGTATCACGTTATTAAATTTTCTATCTAAGCGGAATCCCTTACAGGTTGGAGGTATTGTGCTGGTGTCGGGTTTTACTGAAACTTTACCGGCTTTGCCACAACTCAATTCTTATATTCTAACCAGTCAAAATCTTAAAGTTAATTTCCAGAATGTTGCGCATAAGCACCTGTTTATTTCTGACAATGATGCTTATGTCCCGCCTGAGTTGAGTCTGAAATTAGCAAAACAATTTAAGATACCTTATACCGTTGTGGCTAAAGCAGGTCATTTCTTAGCAGAGGATGGTTATAGTGAATTTCCACAATTAGTTCTGTATCTAAAGGAAATATTGGCACATTAGAAATTTATATAAGAGTTTGTGTCTTGTTTTCCTATTATGGAATGGAACTAATGGCTCAAATTTAATTGATCTTAGGTTCAAACTTTGATTGATATTTACCGTTTATCTGACCTCTACTGAATCAAACATCACTTTGCTGTAGCCTATTAAGTAGACGCTTTTATTTAACTCGATCTTCTTATGGATGAGGGATGTTTGGAGCAAGAGATGAATTTTCTAAAACGATCCGTCCTGATCACTGCATTGGCTTTTACAGGTTTGCCGATGGCTTCTGCGAATGAAACAGAAGTTACTTCATTACCAACCATTCGTGTAATGGCTGAATCTGAATTGCGTGAAGAAGTTGGATTTGTGCCTTATCAGGAGGATAAGCAAGTCCGCCAAGCCCTTCAACATCGGGTCTATAAAATTCATAATGATATGCAGAATGCTGGTGTGAGTGAAAGTCCATTGATCGTGAACTATCAACCGATACAGGCACAGCCCGATCTGTCTCAATATTCTCCGATTTTGCAGCAATATATCTTAGCGGTTGCCGCTGGTTTACAGTCTGCAGACCCAACCAATGGCCTTTTTAAAATGCTGGAACCTTTAAATATTAACCGCGGTAATATTGACGGAATTCGGGATGGGACTGTTAAAATTAATTTAGATGATATTTTGAAATTGCAGCAACAGATTAGAGATGGATTAAATCCGCCACAGAACCCTTTGTTTCCACGTTAAGAACTCTCTTCTATTTTGAAAATAAAAATCCCCGCAAAGTGCGGGGATTTTTATTTTATCTCAGTGTTGATTAAACACGTTCGATAATGGTCGCGATACCTTGACCAAGACCGATACACATGGTCGCAAGACCGATTTGTGTATCTTGTTGTTCCATTACGTTCAACAATGTTGTTGTGATACGCGCACCAGAACAGCCCAATGGGTGACCCAATGCAATCGCACCACCATTTAAGTTGATGATGTCTTGTTTGTCATAAACGCCTAAGCCTTTCATCACAGATAAGCCTTGAGCAGCAAATGCTTCGTTTAACTCGATGGTTTGGATATCCGCCATGGTTAAACCAGCACGTTTAAGCGCTTTTTGAGTTGCTGGTACAGGACCATAACCCATGATCGCAGCATCACAGCCTGCAATCGCCATTGAACGAATCACCGCACGTGGTTTTAAACCCAATGCTTGAGCACGTTCAGCCGACATAAGCAACATTGCAGATGCACCGTCAGAAAGAGCAGAAGAAGTTGCTGCTGTTACTGAACCGCCTTTAGGATCGAAAACTGGTTTCAATGCTTTGAATGCTTCAAGGTTGGCATCAGCACGAATAACTTCGTCGATGTCGCAAAGGATTTTGAAGCCATTGGCATCGTGACCTTCAACACCAACGATTTCGTTTTTGAAACGACCTTCTTGAGTTGCAGCCCAAGCACGACGGTGAGATTCAACACCGAAAGCATCTTGTTCTTCACGAGAGATACCGTTCATACGACCTAACATTTCAGCGGTTAAGCCCATCATGTTCGATGCTTTCGCATAGTGTTTAGATGCTTCTGGGTTAAGGTCGATGCCGTGCATCATACCGACGTGGCCCATGTGCTCAACACCACCAATGATGAATACATCACCTTGGTTGGTTGCAATCTGTGCAGCAGCCGTGTGGATTGCTTGCATTGAAGAACCACAAAGACGGTTTACTGTTTGACCGCCAGCAGTTTTTGGAATGTCAGCCAATAAACCAATGTTACGAGCAATGTTCATACCTTGCTCTAAAGTTTGGTTTACACAGCCCCAAATTACATCTTCAACTTCGTTGGTATCAAACTGGTTACGAGCAACAAGTGCACGAACTAATTCAGCAGATAAACTGTCGGCACGTACATTGCGGAACATACCGTTACGTGATTTGCCCATGGCAGAACGAACGCCATCAACAATCACAACGTCACGTGGATTTAAAGTAGCCATTCACGTCGCTCCTTAACCGTAGAATTTTGTGTTGTTAGCAGCCATGTCACGCAACATTTGTGGCGCTTCATAAGCCTTACCTAAGTGTGCATATTTGTCGCAAAGCGCAACGTATTCAGCAACACCTGTTTGGTCGATGTAACGGCATGGACCACCACGGAATGGAGGGAAACCTACACCCATGATCATGGCCATGTCTGCTTCAGAAGCAGTTGCAACGATGTTGTCTTCTAAGCAACGAACTGTTTCGTTACAGAAAGCAAGCATCATACGGTCGATGATTTCTTGATTATCAAATTCGCGTTTTTCGCCAGTAACGAACGGTGCAATAATTTCGTATGCTGTTGGATCAACAGTTTTCGCTTTCTTGCCTTTCTTATCTAACACGTATTTGTAGAAACCAACGTCGTTCTTTTGACCAAGACGTTTTGCTTCGTACATCGCTTCGATAGAACCTTTGTAGTCTGGCTTCATACGGTCAGGGAAACCTTCAGCCATTACTTCTGCGCCATGAACACCTGTATCGATACCAACAACGTCGATCAAGTATGCAGGACCCATAGGCCAGCCGAATTTCGCCATCACATTGTCAACTTGCTGGAAATCTGCACCGTCTTTTACAAGCAGGTCGAATGCACCAAAGTAAGGGAACAATACGCGGTTTACCAAGAAGCCTGGGCAGTCGTTAACAACGATTGGTGTTTTACCCATTTTTTGAGCAAGAACAACAGTTGTTGCGATCGCTTCTTCAGACGTCTTTTCACCACGAATCACTTCTACAAGTGGCATCATGTGTACTGGGTTGAAGAAGTGCATACCAACAAAGTTTTCAGGACGTTGTAATGCTTTCGCCAAACGTGTAATTGAAATTGTTGATGTGTTAGATGCAATGATCGTATTTTCACGAACATGCTTTTCAGTATCAGCAAGAACGATTTCTTTTACTTTTGGATTTTCAGTCACGGCTTCGATCACGATATCCACTTCTTTAAACTCGTCATAGCTTAAAGTTGGACGGATGCGAGCCAGTGTTTCACCCATTTGCGCAGGTTTCATTTTCTTGCGTTCAACTTGCTTGGTCAGCAAGCCATTCGCTTCTTTCATACCGAGTGCAAGTTGTGGGTTACCAATGTCTTTCATGATAATTGGTGTGCCTTTGCTTGCCGCTTGGTAAGCAATACCACCACCCATGATACCCGCACCTAATACAGCTGCTTGGTTAACAGGATGAGCACCTTTCTCATATTTCTTCGCAGTTTTCTTCACCACTTGGTCATTGATGAATAAACCAATCAATGCACCTGCTTGTGGCGTAACTGCTGCTTTTGCAAAACCTTGTGCTTCTGCTTTTAACGCGTCATCACGTGTTGAGCTTGCACCAGCTTGTAATGAATCAAGCAATAATTTTGGAGCAGGGTATTGAGCAGGGTTTGCTTTCGCAAGAACCGCACCTTTCGCCGTATTGAACGCCATCATTTGTTCAAGTGGGTTCAATTTGATTGCATCTAATTTTTCTTGGCGCTTTGCTTTCCAGTTCAAACGACCAGCAATCGCTTGTTTAACTAAGTCAACAGCAGCTTCTTGTAGTTTGTCGGCAGCAACAACCGCATCTACAGCACCATCTTTTAGTGCAGCAGCTGGTTTTTTCGGGTTCGCCATTGCCATCCATTCAACGGCATTGTCGATACCGATTAAACGGCTTAAACGTACGCTACCACCAAAACCAGGATAGATACCCAATTTGATTTCTGGTAAGCCGACTTGTGCTTGTTCTGACATCACACGATAGTCACACACCAAGCACATTTCGAAACCACCACCAAGCGCTGTACCATTGATCGCAGCAACTTTAGGTAGATCTAAATCTTCAAAACTGTTGAAGATCTCGTGTACAGGCATAAGCCAATCAACAATCGCTTGTTCACCCGCAGCGAAGTTTTGGCCAAATTCAGTGATGTCAGCACCAACGATAAATGTTGATTTGCCAGAGGTAACAACTAAGCCTTTAATATCGTTATTGGCTTTCACTGCAGCAATCGCTGCTTGGAAGTCTTCGATGGTTGCACGGTTAAATTTATTAACCGACTCACCTTGTAAGTCAAAGCGGAATTCTGCAATTCCGTCCGCAAGCATTTGGACGGTAATGGCATTGCCAGCGTGGATCATGCCTGATCTCCCTTGTTGTGGAGGATTCTGAGTGGATGTCATAAAGCATGTGTGCACTTAGGCACACAAAAAAAGCTTCGCTAATCTTACGATAACTATATCCAAAAAGGACATAACAAGTTGTATCAAGCCGTGACGCTAGGGTCATCAATTTATTGTAATCTTGGACTTGAACTGCTAAATCATGAATAAAAATAAGTTTTTCTACCAGAATAGAGTGTTTACTCCTTGATTGTGATCGGGAATTTAAAAATCGCTTTTGTCCGATTTAGGTAAAGCAAATTGGTATTTAAGCCGACAAATTTGCTAGAATAACAGGCTTATTTTGAGTGCGATTTTGAGATTTGATAAATCAAACTGGCATTTGGTTTTCAGCTAAGAAGATAGAGTAATCTATGATTAAGTGGATCATATTAGCGATTTTTATCATTTCGGCACTGTATATTCAGCGCCGTGGTAAAGTAAAGCATTCGTTTTATCGTCAATTTTTTGACCATTCTACGATTCTCGCACCCATTAATTTTTTAATGTACATGTTTTCAAAAGTGCCGAATCAACCGTACATTGACACCCAACATTTTCAAGACTTAAAGGTTTTGGATGAAAATTGGGAAATGATTCGTGATGAAGCAAAAGCCTTGTATGACAAAGGTGGGATTAAAGCATCGAGTAGTTATGATGACTTGGGTTTTAACTCATTCTTCAAAACAGGTTGGAAACGTTTCTATCTGAAATGGTATGACTCAGCGCATCCATCAGCTGCGGAACTTTGTCCTAAAACAACCGCATTGCTAAAGACTTTGCCAACAATTAAAGCTGCAATGTTTACTGAATTGGCACCAGACAGCCGTTTGGTTCGTCATCGTGATCCATATGCAGGTTCATTACGCTACCATTTAGGCCTAATCACACCCAATGATGATCGCTGCTTTATCGATGTCGATGGCGAGCGTTATTCTTGGCGTGATGGTGAGAGCGTGGTATTTGATGAAACTTATATTCACTATGCTGAAAATACCACAGATCAAAACCGTATTATTTTCTTCGCAGATGTAGAGCGTCCATTAAAGACCCGTTTTATGGAGAAGTTTAATCACTGGTTTGGTAAAAGTGTGATGACGGCTGCGAGTTCACCTAATGAAGCGGGTGATCAAACTGGCGGATTAAATAAAGCATTTGGTTATATTTACCAAGTTCGTATCAAAGCGAAAGCACTTAAAGCATCGAATCGTTCACTTTATTACTTCTTGAAGTGGTTCATCATGCTTGGTTTATTTTTCCTTATTTTTATTCGTCCTTATGTGTTTTAAGTTTGAATAACATCAACGTCCGAAAGGGCGTTTTTTTATGGAATTTGGCTTAGAATGTTTTTTAGTTCATAACAATTCGCTTTAAAAATCTATGCAAACGTTTCGTTCTAAAATTGATTGGTGGTTCTGGGGTGTGGTGATTGCAACGACAGGTTTGTTACTGCAATTTTTATGGACGATGTATGTGAAAGGCACCATGCAGGAATATCCTGAACATGCCCTACTATATTTTCTGACGATCGCTATATTATGGTGGCCGATTTTTAATACGCGTTATATTGTGACAGAACAACATTTAACGATTCGTTCGATGTTATTCAAGTGGCAGATTAATCAGTCAGATATTACGAAAATTTCCATAAGTCATAATTTGATTTCATCTCCTGCTTTATCTTTGGATCGTCTACGAATTGATTATCGGAAAGATGGAGTTACAACTCATATTTTGGTTTCACCTAAAGATAAACAGACGTTTTGCAGTGCCTTAAATCAAACGCTTTCGAAGCACTAAATCATTTATAAGCTTCGCTATTACACGATATTCACATTTAAAACTTGAAAAAAATTAAGCAAACATCACATCATGTGGTGTAAATAGAGAGAATAGGCACATCGTGAACCCAAACGCTCGAGAACACATTGAAAAAATATTGGCGCATATGACTCAGTTACCTGGCGTTTATAAAATGCTGGGTAAAGATGGGGAACTCTTGTATGTAGGCAAAGCCAAAAATCTAAAAAATCGTGTGTCGAGCTATTTTGTTAAAACCATTGAGCATCCGAAAACGCAGGCGTTGGTTGCCCGTATTTATGATATTGAAAGCTTGGTGGTGCGCTCCGAAACCGAAGCCTTATTGCTTGAGCAAAACCTGATTAAGCTGCATCGTCCGCCTTATAACATCATGTTGCGGGATGACAAATCCTACGTCTATATTTTTGTCTCCTCAGATAAACCCTATCCGCGCATCGCCAGTGGGCGTGGTAAAGGCAAGCATCAAATCGGTAAATTTTTCGGTCCTTATCCAAGTGCTTATAGCGCACGTGACACGTTGTTGGTATTACAGAAATTGTTTAATGTGCGCCAATGCGAGAACAGCTATTTTTCGCAGCGCAAACGCCCATGTCTGCAATATCAGATTAAACGTTGTACTGCACCTTGTGTGGGTTTGATTAGTCCCGAAGAGTATAAAGAAGATGTGGATAATTCCATTCGCTTCCTTCAGGGTGATACCAAAGAGCTGAATCAAGAACTGATTGGGAAAATGGAGCAGGCCGCAGAAGCACTGGAATTTGAAAAGGCGGTGTTCTATCGAGATCGTTTGGCTTTACTCCGCGAAGTGCAGGCGCAGCAAGCGGTGTTTAAAATCAAAGGTGAAGCCGATATTCTGGCGATTGCCTATCAAGCGGGTGTGACTTGTGTCCAAATTATGTATGTACGTAATGGGCGTATGCTTGGTGGTAAAAGTTATTTCCCAGATATGTTGGGCGATGATTTGGGGCAGATGCTCAGTGACTTTATGGCGAACTTCTATTTCCAAGTTGCCGATGAAGTGCCGACAGAGCTGATTGTGAATGTTGATGTGCCAGACCAACAACAACTAGAAGAAGCCTTACAGCAAACCTTTAATAAAAAGGTACAGATCAAGCATAAAGTACGCGAGACTCGAGCTGAATGGTTAGAGCTGGCACAAATGAATGTGCAACATGCAATTAAAGGTAAACTCAGTAATCATTTAGAGTTAACTGAGCGCTTTTATCAGCTTGAGCAAGTGGTGGGCCGACCGATCGACCGGATTGAGTGTTTTGATATTAGTCATACCATGGGTGAAGCGCCGATTGCATCTTGTGTGGTGTTCGACCAAGGCGGAGCACGAAAGCGAGACTATCGTCAATTTGCCATTCAGGATATTACTGGTGGTGATGACTATGCGGCAATGCGTCAGGCGCTAATCCGTCGCTATAAAAAGAATATGTTGCCAGATCTTCTGTTAATTGATGGGGGTAAAGGGCAGTTACATATGGCGATGGAGGTGATGCAAGAGCTTGAGCTGGATGCCTTTATGATCGGGGTATCTAAAGGTGAAGGCCGTAAACCCGGATTAGAAACCTTGCATTTTACTGATGGTAACAAGATTCAACTTCCAGAGGATCATAAAGCTTTGCATTTGATTCAACAGGTACGAGATGAGGCGCATCGTTTTGCGATTACCAAACATCGTGCTAAGCGAGATAAACGTCGAAGTAGTTCTGTATTAGAAGCGATTCCAGGACTTGGACCAAAGCGCCGTCGTGATCTATTGACTCATTTTGGCGGGATACAAGGCGTATTAAGGGCATCGGAAAAAGAGTTGATGTTAGTACCCGGATTAGGCGAGGTTCTGGCGCGGACAATTTATAAAATCTTACATGAATAATTTGACCGATTGACTAAATCTTCCCAGTATTGGTGCCGGAAAGATCATTCACAAATGACTAAAAACATTGAAAGATAGATTGATTCGATGATGAAGGAAAAATGATGTCCTTGCTTCCGCTATATCAACAGATAGAACAACAAGAATGGATCGATATTCCTTCGGGTTGGTTACAAGGTCGTACTGTGTTTGGTGGGTTGATTGCCGGACTGATGGTCCAAAAAGCGCTAAGTGTGGTACAGGATGCAGCAAAGCAACTGCTAAGCTGTAACATCACTTTTGTTGGGCCTGTACAACAAGGGCAGGCAAGACTCAGTGCTGAAGTATTACGTGAAGGAAAATCAGTTACTACGCTAGAAATCAGACTCTGGCAGGATGATGCCGTACAAAGTATTTTGGTGGCCAGTTTTGGCCTACAACGCGAATCGCGTATTCATGTCCAGAATTTGCCCCAAGTGCCTGATTATCCAACAGCTGAACAACTGGATAAAACCTTCTACATTGAAGGGTTAATGCCTGAATGTTTACAGCAATTTGAATTGTGCTGGGCTGAAGGAAGTTATCCAATGGCAGGCAGCAAGATGCCTGACTTTGGTGGTTGGGGACGCTTTGCACCAAGTTTACATAGCAATCGTGACATGCAGTTGGCTGATCTGTTTGCCTTAATGGATGTCTGGCCGCCTGGGGTATTGCCAATGTTTAAGACCCCTGCACCTGCGAGTTCATTAACTTGGCAAATTACCTATTTGCAGCCGATCATGGGGCAAATTCAAGATTGGTTTAAATACAAAGTCGTGACTGAATATGCAGAACATGGGTATTCCACTGAATATGCCTATGTTTGGGATGTTGAAAACCGTTTAATTGCGGTGCTTAGACAGACAGTTGCCGTTTTTGCCTAGTCGACACTGCGGTGCATTTCGTATAAAGTTGCTTACACATGGATAATCTCAGCACATCCTTTGTGCAACATGCATATTTAGTGCAAACAACATGGCGGTGTTTATGAGTACAGGGCAAATCCTGAACATTCCCAATATTTTAACTTTGGCACGTATCGCCCTTATTCCTGTGTTTTTGGCCATCGCGTATTGGCCACCAGCAATTGGAATTGCCGAGCATCATGGGGGAATGATGCGCCATCTGATACTGACTGCAATTTTTGTGCTTGCAGCAGTGACCGATTGGTTTGATGGCTATTTGGCAAGAACACTGAATCAAACCTCTGCTTTTGGGCGCTTTCTCGATCCTGTTGCAGATAAGTTAATGGTCGCTGCTGCACTGATTGTATTGGTGCAATGGCAACCGACGATTTCAATGGCCTTTGCTGCAATTGTGATTATTTCCCGAGAGATTACTGTTTCTGCACTACGTGAATGGATGGCGGAGTTAGGTGCACGTACCAGTGTGGCGGTGTCCACCGTTGGTAAATATAAAACTGCTTTTCAAATGATTGCGATTAGTGTGTTCTTGTTGAACTGGAAACCATTGGAAATCTGGGCCTATGCCTTACTGTATGCTGCGGTGATTCTAACGCTATGGTCAATGTTTATTTATATGAAAGCCGCTTGGCCGTACTTGAAACAGCCTTAGAATTTAAGTCCTTCAGCTAGTTGCTGCAAATTTAAATAAAAAAATTAGAGAATAACAGCACTCACAATGCTTGATTAGACAAGGGTGAGTGCTTAAAACGATAAGTTGGGAACACACATCAATGTCATCAATATTATATTTATCCGACCAAGTCTTACATCAATTGCAAGGCCAAAAAGCACAAACCATTGATTGTCATGCGGTGAGTCAGTACAAGAAAAATTTACAAGAGATCAAGCAGCGTAAGCAATGGAAAACCTCGGGCACGGGGGCACAATTCATGGGGGTCACGAATTATAGTGAGCAAGATGAGTTAGCACATGTTTATCCTGTTGATGCAGTTTTAATGGATGATCAACATATGATTTATGCAGCACAATTGCAGGATGGTTGTGCGATTTACATCAAATCACTCTTGGACTTACAGCAACCCGAAGCGTTGGTGTTAAGAAATAATGAATTTATTATTCATCACATGGATTATGATGCGCAGCATAAAAGGCTGATTTTATCGGCTAGCCCTGGCCATGCCTATGAACGCCATCTTTGTATTTTAGGTTTAGATTCCAATCGGATTCAATATATTACGGAAGGTGATTGTCAGGATCAGCATCCATGTTTCGATCCACAAAATCCAGATATTATTTATTACGATAGTTGTGGTTTTGCCTATGATCAACAGGGCAGTGTCAGTATTGGGCCAAGAGAAGTGTGTCGTTTGAATCTGAAAACAGGTGACTTGGAAACGATTATTGCGGACTCTCGTTATGATTGCTACAAACCGAAAATTGATGCAGCGGGGCAATTATATTTTTTGAAGCGACCTTATAAGAATCAACACTATAGTGACAACTCTTTGAAAGATATCGTATTGGCGCCATTTAAAATTATTCGGGCTGTATTTGGTTGGTTAGATTTCTTTACCCAGCGTTATACTGGTGAATCCTTGAAGTCGACCTCAGGCAGTAACCCTGCGAAATCGAGACAAAAGTCTGAAGAAGAACTGTTTGTGGAAGGCAATTTGATTAAGGCACAAAAGGCATTGCAGCAAAATCAAAGTGCAGGAGAAAAATTTGCTGGCGTTATTCCACGCAGTTGGGAGTTGATCCAGTGCTCAAGTACAGGGGAGCAAACAGTATTCAAGCGTGGTGTACTAGGTTATAGCTTGAATAATCAGGGTTCAGTTCTTTATTCAAATGGAAAGCACTTGGTGTCTATTGCTGCTGATCAGACTGAGCAGATGTTAGTAGAAGCCAAACTGATCCAAAAAATCGTGTGCTGATACATTTTTAGCGGTAAAAGCCTTCTCTCTAGAGGGCTTTTTTATTGCCAGATGAATGGCTAGACAAGAAAAAAGCCCATCACAAAAATGAGCTTAGTTCTCTGAGGAAAGTCATGCTCTTTTGGGAGAGTATGCTGAAGAACATAATCATAATATGAGAATTTATTGATATTTACAACAGGGGAAAATGTAAATGTTTTTTAATATTCTCAAATTGAACTGTTCTGATTTTCTGAAAGCGTCGCAAATTTATGCTCAATTTGTGCTGCATTGCCTTGCAGAATCTCAATCAACTTTTGAATATTAAGGAAGTCAAAACGGTTCTTTGATGCCACCAATGTTAATGCGATTGGAGCTTCTTTATTCGAAAAGCGAATTGGCACAGAAAGGCCACACACCATCGGGTCGATCTCACCTTGTGATAAATAGAAGCCTTGCTTTTTAATTTTGCGCATCTGTTGCATAAATTCATCGGCATTATGGGCAAAACCCACTTGGGCAAGTTCTTGCGTAAACTGCTGATAATAGGCTTGAATGCGTTGTTTAGTGAGATGTGCGATCACGATTTTTGGTGAAGCTCCCACATAGACGGGGCGTGGACAGCCTCGACCATAAGAAATCAGCTCAGCTTCTTTAAATGTCTCATGATGCAGGTCGATACAGTAATCATGATTTAAGTAAGTCAGTAAACAGCAAAGCTCTGTTCGTTCCACGATATCGCGCATAAAGGGAATGCTGATCTGGATTAATGGATCTGTACTATGAGAAATGTAATCTAAGACTGCGATTTTAGAACCTAAAGTATAATCGCCAGATGTGCCACTAATTCGTTTTAAAATATCGGTAGAGACCAATTCTTTGAGATAGCGATAGGCAGTTGGTTTGGATAGAGCAAGCTCATCACAAATGATATCGACATTGATAATCGGACGTGAAACTGAAAATAAATCCAGCACGGTGAGAATCTTACCAAAACTCGAAATTGCCATGATGGGGTGTCTACTCCTTACAAAATAACGTGAAAACCGAACTTTTTATTGCTTTATAGCAGAAAAGCGAAAGATCGTGTATGTACTTTTAAAGCTGATCATCCGCGATCAATGAATTAAAGTGAAAGTTGAGAAAATAAACATATTTTATAGTTAAAAAATCAAATTTAAATTAAAAATTATCAAATGGTGATAATTTATGTTGACTAATTTACTCTATTTTGAAAAAATAAGCTACGCAATGTCTTATGTGGATAATTATTTTTAGGAAAAATTTTCTGAAAATTAAGTATTGCGTATCACTCCTTATATCCAGTTTTACTCATAACGCTTGCCCTGATTTGAATTCTTTCAGATCGGTTAGGATGAGTTGTCACTTTTTAGTGATGTTATGCGTGGCCAAACTGACTCTGAACAGAGATACATTCATGCTATTTAAACAGTTGTTGGCTTTTAGACCGAGTCGACTCGACATCATCTTTGCCTGCAAAACATTTGTCGCAGGTATGCTGGCACTGTTTATTTCGTTTGAACTAGATTTGATTAATCCGATGTGGTCGATTGGTACGGTACTGATTATCGCCAGTCCATATTCTGGCATGGTGTCTTCAAAATGTGTTTATCGCTTGGTAGGTACTGCCGCAGGGGCGATGATTGCTTTATTTCTCACCCCACATTTTATTAATACGCCATGGTTGTTTACGATTATTTTGTCGTTATGGGTAGGCTTTGCGCTGTACGTATCATTGTTAGACCGCACTCCACGTAGTTATGTATTTATGTTGGCGGGTTATTCAACCGCCATGATTGTGTATAACGCGATTACCTATATTGATACTTATAATATTTTTGATATCGCTTTAGCCCGTGTACTGGAGATTTCAGTGGGCGTGATTTCAACCGCTGTGGTTTCTGCAACGTTTTTTCCTGTGCATGTCGGGGCTATGATTAAACAACGGGTCAATAAGACCCTGAGTGATCTAGAAAGTACTTTTGAAAAGCTGATTACAGTGCAAGAGACATCTGGAAACTATACTCAAGTTCTATCTGTGATCACCCGTGATGCTTCTGATATTCATGCTTTAGCCGTACATTTGGCTTATGAAAAAGGTGAACTGAAAGGAATGACCAAGACCTTGCAGGAAATGCTGCATCAGGTTTCATTGGTGGTTGCCAATCTTGTGGCGCTGTCGCAACGGGTCAAACAGCTTGAACAAATGCAACTTGCCAATCTTGCACCACATTTAAATCGCATCCGTCAGGAAACATTGCTTTTTTTAAAGCAAGATAAAGTGCTGGTGCCAACGGATTTACAAAGCTTACCCATAAAATTTGAACAAGATTTTGTTGAATTGATTGCACAAGCTACCCCTGAACAGCAGATCGTGTTGGGGGCTTTGAAAATGGATGTCCGTCATTTTATTGCCAATATGCTGGCAGTGAAATTGATTTGGCAGCAAATCCAGCAGGGTAATAAAGAGATTCCAGCTGAAATTACGGCAATCACCACTAAATATCCGAGCTTACATCGTGATCACGGGATTGCGATTCGCGGTGGCATCAGTGCGGTGTTGATTACTTTTATTGTAACAGCGGCTTGGATTCTTTCAGGTTGGAAAGCTGGCTTTATGATGGCTCAGATGGGCGCGATTACAGCATGTATCCTCACCGCTTTGGATAATCCTGTACCTGTATTACGCATTTTTATTTGGGGCAGTATTGTCTCAGCTGGTTTGGTTTTTATCTATGCTTTTGGAATCTTCCCGCATATCACTCATTTCTGGCAATTGGCGCTGGTGCTATTTCCAGTATTCCTTGTTGCTGTGAGCATGATGGCCAATCAAATGCTGATGCCTGTAGGGATGGTGCTTGGGATTAATACCATGATGGGATTGAATCTACATAATAAATATACCATGGATGCGGTCTCTTATCTGGATAGTTCCTTTGCAATGGTGTTAGGCGTTTTAGTGTCCCTGATTGTGATTGATTTGGTGCGTGCTGTTTCACCAGATACCAGCGCAACGCGAATTTTAGCTTTGCATTACCAAGCAATGCGACAAGCGTTGCATTTGTCTTATGGTACTGATTTTAAAATTCATTTACGCAGTATGTTAGACCGTGTCGGAGTATTAAATACCAAGATGGTGCAAAACCCCGACGTGAAAACTGCTATTCAAAATGCATTGGTTGAAAGTAGTTCAATTGTTGATTTAGTCCGTTTGCAAGAAATTAGCCAAAAATTGCCACAATTGTTTGAACTAAAAAATGAATTAAACCAGTTACAACAGCAGTTGGCAGATTATTTTCAAACGCAAGAAAAGCAACTTTCAAGTCATCATTTTCCGACTCATATTGTGCGACAAATAGAGCGTTTGCAAGGCATCTCAGAGCAGATTGAAGATGTACAGTTACGGCAGCGGCTGCTCATTTCACTGAATAATATTTGTGAAAGTATTGGTCATGTCTCAATAGAACAGATCTATTCAGACAGATATGGTTTAGGGGTATCTCATGGGTGAAATGAATCTTTATGGGGTTTATATCCCAATCCTTTTGGTGCAAGCCATTGTTGCTTATGTCCTGTTTAAGCTGCTCAGCCCTGTGATTGATCGCTTAGTCATCAAAGGTTGGATTGCATTACCTAGTATTTTTAATTTGTGCCTTTACTTGGGTTTGATGCTGCTGGTGCATTGCCTATTTGTTTGGCTGTGGGCTTGAGGTCTTGGACGAGATGTTGATTCTAAAATTTAATGATGTAAAGAAAGGTGGTAGAGGTCATAAACATGAATGCATTTGATGTAAGAAAAGTTATACGTCCGATTGTATTGCTGGTTGCAATTGTGATTGCCGTTTACACCATCGTGCATTTATGGAATTACTACAATGCAGCACCGTGGACACGTGATGGGCGTGTACGTGGTGATGTGATTCAGGTCGCTTCCGATGTGAATGGTTTGGTAACTGAAGTTTTGGTACAAGACAACCAGACGGTAAAAAAAGGGCAGGTTCTGTTCAAAATTGATGTGGCACGTCAAGCTCTGGATGTTGAACAGGCCAAGTCAGATATTGCCAAAGCCAAAGCGGGTTTAGCACAGGCACATGCAAGTTTAGCAGGTTCAAAAGCGAGTTTAGTGAAAACCGAAGCCAATATGAAGCTGGCTGAGAAAAATGCAGCGCGTTATGCCAGTTTGATGGATGGTGCGGTTTCTAAGCAAGAACAAGATCAGGTTTTTGCAACTCGTGATCAAGCTGTTGCAGAAAAAGAGCAGTTAACAGCAAGTATCGAACAAGCTAATGCAGCCATTCAACAACAGCAAGCATTAATCGAAGTGGCAACCAGCAGCCTTCATTTGGCTCAGTTGAATCTGAATCGTTCTGAAGTGGTTGCTCCTGCAGATGGAACCTTATCTAACTTTGATTTACGGGTTGGTAATTATGTGAAAGTTGGGCAAGCAGTTGCTGCCTTATTAGATCGCCATCAGCTCTATGTCGTGGGTTACTTTGAAGAGACTAAACTGAACCGTATTCATGTTGGTGATGCGGCAACAGTACAATTGATGGGTGATAAGCAGCGCATTCGTGGTCATGTACAAGGGATCGCGACAGGGATTGAAGATCGTGAGCGTTCTGGTAGTTCGAATTTATTGGCGAATGTGAATCCAACCTTTAGTTGGGTACGTTTGGCGCAGCGTGTGCCTGTGAAAATTGTATTGGATGAGCAGCCGCAAAATCCTTTGGCCTTTGTTTCTGGGCGTACCGCGACGGTTAGAATTATTGAGAAATGATTTTATTCACTTACGCTGAGCGGCACGGATGCCGCTATATTGAAAGAACTATAATGAGATTTATGATTAAGGCGTAATTCCTGCTGGGTCGCGATACCAGCTCTGAATCAGTAATGCAGCAGCAAAACTATCCGCCGATAAACGTTTCGCCTGACCTTTGCTTTGATAAAACTCGAGTTCTTCTCTCGCTTCTCGTGTGGTTAAACGCTCATCCACCATCCATGTTTCAATATTGGTTTGATGGCGTAAACGACGGGCGAATTTTCGCGCACGGGCAGAGAGCTCTGATTCACTATCATCCATATTCAACGGTAAGCCAACGAGAAATAAATTGGGTTGCCACTCTTTGACAATCTTTAATAATTTATCCCAGTCTGGAATACCATCTTTCATCGGGAATAATGGCAGGGGATTGCTACTTTCAATACTGGATTGACCCATAGCCATCCCCATTTTTTGGGTACCAAAGTCAAACGCCATGATGGATTGGGATGCTTGCATATCAGGCATGACCAATCTCGGAAGCAAACCAAGTACGGTCTACCCCAATTTTCTTGTAAGCGGCATCCCAACGGTCGTGATAAGGCAAATTAAAAATCAAATCCATATCCGACTCGCAGATCAGCCAATCTCCTCGTGTCATTTCCTCTTCGAGCTGGTTCTTACTCCAGCTGGCATAACCCAAGGCAATCTGATAACGTCCAACACCTTCGTTATGTGCAATGGCATCCAGAATATCTTTACTGGTGGTGATGCAGACGTTTTCACCAACTGCAATCGATGAGTGCCATGTTGGCTGGCCAGTATGCAGTACAAATCCTGCTTCTGGGCGTAATGGGCCACCTTGTAACACAGCATGAGGATGTACATTATCTGCATCAATCTCTAAATCATTGAGTAATTCTTTGATTTGTAAATCTGAAGGTCGGTTGATAATGATGCCCTGAGCGCCGTCTTCGTCATGGCGAGCAATATAGATGACTGTATTGGCAAAAAAGTCATCTACCATGTCTGGTGGAGCGATGAGACAACGGTGAGTTAAATATTGTTTCGTCACCTAGGCGATTCTCCATCAATGTATTGTGCTGATTTATCTAGATAGGTTCTTTTTATCAACATACAAGAGTTAATCGGATTTCGCCAATCTTTTTCTGAAATTTTATCGCTTTAATTAGGCCGTTTGGAACTTCAGCTGACGGAGTTGCCGTGCATGCTGTAAGGTCGTTTCGCTAATTTCGACACCACCTGACATACGTGCTAGCTCTAAAATACGTTGTTCTTCATTCAGTTCGATGATGGTACTGCTGGCTGGGTCAGTCTGTTGTTTCTTCACCAATAAATGCTGGTCTGATTGAGCTGCAACTTGGGCTTGATGGGTGATACAAAGCAGTTGAACATGTTGAGCCAGATCTGCCAGTAAACGACCCACTACTTCAGCCGTACCTCCGCTAATGCCGACATCAATTTCATCGAAGACCAGTACTTCAGCATCTGTTTTTTCTGCATTCATCACTTGCATCACCAGTGCAATACGAGATAACTCTCCACCCGATGCAACGCGTGCCAAGGGTTGTGGTGGCATGCCTTTGTTGGCGGTAAATAGAAGTTGAATAAAGCTGAGACCTTCTGCATTAGGTTCTTGTGGCTCGAATTTAAACTCAAAATGTGCTTCTGGCAGAGCAAGTGGTTTAACTTGTTCGGTCAGTTGTTTCGCTAAAGGAATCGCAGCTGTACGACGGATTTCATCCAGATGTTGCGCTGCTTGTATAAATGCCTGATATGAAACTTCAACTTGCTCGGCCAACGTTTCTGGATCTTCAAGTTGATGGAGTTGTTCTAATTCTTGCTGCCAAATTTCATATTCTTGTTTCAATAATTCAGGTTGGATTCTGTGTTTACGTGCCAAACGATGGAAGACTTCTAGTGTTGTATTAAGTTGTTCCATGCGTTCAGGGTCAAAACTTTGCCGATCAATAAATTGACGTAAACTTGCGGTTGCATCATCAATTTCGCTTTGGGCATTTAACAAAGAGTTATAAATATTGGCTAACTGTTCGCTGCGACCTGCGTGTGATTCTAAACGACGGATAATCGAGGCAACTTCTTGGGTAATATTCTGCTCAGCTTCATCCAAGACATTGAGACTATAACTACAGTCCTGCATGATATGTTCATGATGGCTGAGGCGATCGAACTCTTGTTCTATTTCGCGATAATCAGTTTGAACAACCTCTTCAAGCTCTTCAAGCTGGGATTCTAAACGTTGTATTTTTTGAATACGGGTGGTTTGTGCATCTAAGGCAGCTTGATGTTGGCGAATATTTCGTTGCCATGTGCTATAGGCTTCACGTACTGCATATGAAGGTTCGGCAAAATTATGATAACGATCCAGCCAACGTTTAGGATAAGGTGGCTCGAGTAACTGTTGCTGGCTGTGCTGGCTATAAAGCTGAACCAGTAAACGTCCGATTTCTTTGAGTTCGGCCAAGCTGCTTGGGCGACCATTGATCCATGCCTTACTGCGGCCTGTGGCAAAAATCACACGTCTTAAGTGGATTTCGCCTGAATCATCATCCAGTTCATGTTCGGTGAGCCAATGTGCTTCGGCACTTTCCGCTTGATAACTAAACACAGCGGTGACATCGGCTTTGTCTGCACCATAACGCACATAATTAGTATCAGTACGTTCACCTAAGCAGGCAGAAAGCGCATCTAACAATAATGATTTGCCCGCGCCAGTTTCGCCAGTCAGTACATTGAAGCCTTGTTCAATATCTAAAGCCAAATGGTCAGCGAGTGCAAAATTAATTAAAGTTAAATGGGTGAGCATAAAGCATCCAATGCACAGAATCTTTTGCTTAAAGATAGAGAAGTTTTAAAGTGACGACAAGAGTTGAATGTAGGATTTTCCTGATTTACTGGATAGATAGGAGGTTATTTTGTTATGTGTTTAATCTCTTGGCTTTTTCTTCAACATTTATAAGGGGGAGTAAAGGTAATGATTATTAATGTTTATTATTCCCCGCCACTCGCAGTATATGAGCCATGTATGGCGTAAGGTCTTGCACTCAGACCTTGTGAAGCGATGCGTCTCTTGGGTTGCTTTCTACTTTACTCACAGCCTAGCTGTTCGACTTGCGCCGAGACAAAGCGTTACTTTGTTAATCCTCGTCACTTGTAGCAGAGCTACTCGTCTTCTTGCGGAACTTGAACGTTCCTCAGGACAAAGCTTCGCTTTACTTTTCCTCTTCACTCACAGCCTAGCTGTTCGACTTGCACCCAGACAAAGCGTTGCTTTGTTAATCTGGGCTCAGGTATGAAAATTGCTATGTTTAGCCTAGAAAATGGATTGATTAGTTGCCGCAGCGCAATTAAACTACGTCCAGCATAACCTAATATAAATGCGGCATTATTTGGAGAGTACGCATGAGTTCAGTGCAATTTGATCATGTAACGGTCATTAAGAAATCGAATGTGTATTTTGGTGGGGCATGTATTAGCCATACTGTACAATTTGAAGATGGTACAAAAAAGACTTTAGGGGTTATTTTACCTACTGAACAAGCTTTAACGTTTGAAACACATGTTCCAGAGCGTATGGAAATTATTTCTGGTGAATGCCGTGTCAAAATAGCAGATAGCACTGAAAGTGAATTATTTCGCGCAGGTCAATCTTTTTATGTACCTGGCAATAGCATGTTCCACATTGAAGCAGACGAAGTACTTGATTATGTCTGTCATTTAGAAGGCTAACCTATTCCTTCTTAAATCGAGTACACTAGACTCAATAGAAATCCTGTGAAGTCATTTTGCAGGATTTTTTTATTAAGTACTCTTGCTGAGCTATAATCGCTCCTCACCTGTAAAGTTGCTTTGCAGGATTTTTATTTTTTCAAAATCCCCATTCTAATTATCCTTCTTTATACATGAGGGAATACTGCAAGAGGTTGTTCATGGCAAAACCTGAATATTATTATGGCGTTCATTCTGTGGAGTCATTATTGGAGTTGGAGCCTGAACGCGTTTTGACTTTATTTACCTTAAAAGGTCGCGATGATCAGCGTTTGCAAAAAATTTTGCAGCTGGCAGAGCCTTTCGGTATCAGTGTACAAAAAGCCAGCCGTGATAGTTTGGAAAAGCTTGCGGGCTTACCCTTTCATCAGGGTGTAGTGGCAGCTGTTCGCCCACATCCAACTTTAAATGAAAAAGATTTGGATGAGCTCATGCAGCAGTCGCCAGATGCATTGCTGTTGGCACTTGATCAAGTGACTGATCCGCATAATCTGGGTGCATGTATTCGTACTGCGGCTGCAATGGGCGTTCAAGCAGTGATTGTTCCCCGTGATCGTTCAGCCAGTTTGACACCGACCGCACGTAAAGTTGCAGCTGGTGGCGCTGAAAAAGTGAAATTCATTCAAGTCACAAATCTTGCCCGAACCCTAGCGCACTTAAAAGACACTACCCATACCCGTGTGATTGGTACGATGTTAGATGAAAAAGCATTACCGATACATCAGTGTGATTTCAATGGCCCTGTGGTGATTGTGATGGGTGCAGAAGATACAGGTTTGAGACCAATCACACAGTCACAGTGTGATCATACGGTTTATATTCCAATGTCAGGTGATTTGCAGAGTTTGAATGTCAGTGTTGCAACAGGTATGGCGCTTTATGAAGCCTGCCGCCAACGTGGTGTATAATTTCGTCATTCTGGTTCGTGTAATTTAAAATGACTACTCGTACCCAAGGCTATTTCTTTGTCTTTATTACCATGTGCATTTGGGGAGGATTCACCATTTTCTCCCGCCTAAATGCACATTGGCATGTCAGTGTTTGGGATCTGGTGGCAATGCGTTTTACGATTGCCTCTTTGATTCTACTCCCAGTCTTGATTTATAAAAAGGATTTCACATTTCTGTGGCATCCAAGACCAATCATTTTGGCACTGATTGGTGGTTTGGTTTATTGTCTAACGGTCTATAACGCTTTTCTGTATGCTCCAGCTGCGCATGCCGCTATATTTCTCAATGGCTGTATTCCCTTGTGTACTGCTGTAGCTGCTTATGTATTGTTTAGGCAGCCTTTTGATAAACATACGTGGTTTAGTCTGATCATTATGATGGCTGCTTTGATGTTAATGAGTTATCTCATGCTGCATGATCAATCTTCAGGATTGGGTGTAGGAGATTTACTACTTTTTATCAGTGCGGTGTGGTGGGGGATTTTCACGGTATTGTTGAAGCAGTGGAAATTATCTGCTTGGCATGCGACAGCGGGTGTGGTGATTTGGTCGGCTATTATTTATTTACCGATTTATATTTTATTTATTCCTAAGCATTTTCAGGATGCAGCGCCTATACATTTACTAATTCAAGGGCTGTTCCATGGCGTCTTGGTGGTGATCGTGGCAACGTTGACGTATGTGGCAGCAATTGAGCGCTTAGGTGCATTTAAGACAGGTAGTATTGTTACATTGGCACCATTTATTGCAGCTATTGTGGCAGTCCCTTTGCTAAATGAGCCGCTAAATGCCGCGATTGTATGCGGACTTATCGGCATGGGAATTGGTGCATTGCAACCATGGCGATGGTTTCGTAAAGATACTTTAGCCGCAAAACTGGCACAACAGAAACAAAATTAATAGGTTTGTTCGGCACGCTGTAAATAGCTTAAATGCAATGGTACGAGTTGTTGATGGAGATGTTCTAGTAATCCGTCATTGAGTACAATATCATCCGCTAATTGCTGTTTCTGGGCACGTGACATTTGAGCTGCAATAATTTTTCGGATCTGTTCTTCACTTTGCCCATCTCTTTGAGTGGCGCGTTGTAGCTGAGTTTGTTCGTCTGCATCGACCAGTAAGGTATGTTGAACCAGTTCATGTTGGTTGGTTTCAAACAAAAGAGGTGAGACTAAAATTACATATGGGCTTTCAGCCTGTTGCAATTGCTGAATAATTGACTGGCGAATGGCTGGGTGGGTAATTTTCTCTAAGTCCTGACGTGCTTGTGGAAACTGGAAGATATGTTCTCGTAGCGCGCGTCGATCGAGATTACCGTCGGCTAATAAGACCCAATCCCCAAAAGCTTCTTGAATTGATTTTAATGCAGGTTGGTCAGGTTGTACCACTTCCCGAGCTACGACATCAGCATCAATCACCGCAATTCCTTGGGATTCAAACCATTGTGTGGCTGCAGATTTGCCACTTCCAATACCGCCTGTAATACCCAAGATAAAACTCATATTAACCACCAAGATAAACTTTCATAATCTGATCACCCCATAAAAATGCAACCCAACCTGCAATCGCAATATAAGGACCAAATGCAAAAGGTTGATTTTCACCGCGCATTTTCATCAAGATAATACCAATAATTGCACCAAGCATTGAAGAGAGTAGTACAATTAAAGGCAGTAGCATTGGACCCATCCAAGCGCCTAATGCGGCAAGTAGTTTGAAGTCGCCATACCCCATACCTTCCTTGCCTGTAATTAGCTTAAAGATGTAATAAACAGTCCAGAGACAAAGGAAGCCAATCAAATAACCCCAGATTGCCGCACTGGCTGTGGTGTAAATGGCATAGCTATTAATCCCTAAACCTAAAGCGGCTAGGGGCAGGGTAAAACGATCAGGCAGCAACTGTGTATCAAAATCAATAAAGGTTAGTGTGATCAAAACCCAAGTTAAGATTAAGCCAAATAGCATTTGTACGGTTGCACCAAATACAGCTACCACAATCAACGAACAGGTCATGGTGAGTAATTCAATCAGTGGATAACGGATACTAATTGAATTCTGACAAGCCCCACATTTACCACGAAGCAATATCCAACTGATCACAGGGATATTTTGATACCAACGAATGGTTGAATCACATTTAGGGCAGGTGGAGGCAGGTTGGCTTAAGCTGAGTTTGCTTTGATCTATAATCGTTTGCTCAGGATGGAGCAACATCTGGCATTCTTGCTGCCATTCCTGTTCCATCATTCGAGGTGTGCGAAAAATGACAACATTTAAAAAGCTGCCAATACATAAACTAAAAAGCCCAACTGCAAAATAAAGTGCAGTTGGGTTTTCGATAAAATAAGAAAATAAAGATTGCATTTAAGTACCAAATTATCCAACAACTGAGCCCATTTGGAAGATTGGTAAATACATCGCAATCACCAGGCCACCCACTAGCACACCAAGAATCGCCATGATTAAAGGTTCCATCATAGACGTTAAGCCATCCACTGCATTGTCCACTTCATTTTCATAATGAGTGGCAACTTTATCAAGCATACTGTCTAAAGCACCAGATTCTTCACCAATCGCGACCATTTGGATTGCCATAGAAGGAAAACGGTTAGAAATACGCATTGCAAATTGTAGTTGTTGACCAGTGGCGACGTCTTCACGAATTTTCATCACTGCTTCTTCATAAATGACGTTATTGGTTGCGCCAGCAGTCGATTCAAGTGCATCAATCAGTGGTACACCAGCTGCAAAGGTGGTCGCAAGTGTGCGACTATAACGTGCAATAATCGCTTTATAGACCAAGTCCCCAAAAATAGGTGCTTTGAGTGCCATTTTATCTAACAAATCACGGAATTTCTTACTGCGTTTTTTAGCTTCAAGGAAGGAAGCAATAATTGCACCAATCACAATAATCAGAATAAACCAATATTCTTGCATCCACTTGGACATTTCTACGACCATTTTGGTAAAAGCGGGGAGGTCTGCGCCAAATGAGCTAAACAAGTCTTGGAAAACTGGGACTACTTTGACCATCAAAATAATGGTGACAATCACTGCAACCACAACGACTGTGATTGGATATTTCATGGCTTTTTTAATTTTTTGCTTGAGTAACTCACTCTTTTCTTTATAGATAGCGACGCGATCAAGCATGGTTTCAAGTGCACCAGACTGTTCACCCGATTCAACCAAAGAGCAAAATAGGTTGTCAAAATACTGTGGATATTTTTTCAAAGCACCAGCAAAGGTATTACCCCCTTCGACCTCACCTTTAATACCGAGTACCACTTCACGCATAGATGGATTTTCAAGTCCCTCGGCTACGATTTCAAAGCCTTGAACCAAAGGAACACCTGCTTTCATCATGGTTGCCAATTGACGGGTGAAAATGGTGATATCCAGTGTTGTCACTTTTTTCTTCATCAAACCTTCGAGAATATTTTTACGTTTTTCTCGAATATTCTTAATGGTCACCCCTTGTTTACGCAGAGTAACTTTAGCCAAAGCCATATTACGTGCTGGTAATTCCCCTTTAATTTTTGCCCCTTTCCGGTCGACCCCTTCATAAGCAAAAGTTGGCATCATTTGCGCTTTTTTAGCTGCCATGATTATTAATCCTTTTTATTGATTTTATTCACTTGTTACTCGGTTGACTTCTTGCAAAGAGGTAATTCCCTGCATGACCTTTTTCAAACCTGAACGACGTAGATTATTAAAACCTGCTTGTTCTGATGCTGCCGCAATTTGTAAGGCATTACCATCTTCCATAATTAGTCTGGAAATTTCTGGAGTGACCTTCATAACCTCGTAAATCCCCACACGACCTTTATAGCCTTCACGGCACTCAGCACAACCAATAGGTTGAAAAATTTTGAATTCAGGGTCATTTAAATCTTGTTCAGTAAAGCCGAGTTCTAACAGGCTTTGTTTAGGAATACTAATTTCTTCCTTGCATTGACCACAGAGGCGACGCGCTAAGCGTTGCGCAATGACCAGATTGACTGAGGTTGCGATGTTGAACGAAGGGACCCCCATATTGCGTAATCGGGTCAAGGTTTCTGGTGCACTGTTGGTGTGTAGGGTTGACATCACCATATGACCCGTTTGTGCGGCTTTAATGGCAATTTCAGCGGTTTCCAGATCACGAATCTCCCCGACCATGATTACATCCGGATCTTGGCGTAAGAAAGCTTTGAGTGCAGCGGAGAAGGTGAGTCCAGTTTTGGGATTCACATTGACCTGATTAATCCCTTCCAAGTTAATTTCAACAGGATCTTCGGCGGTAGAAATATTGGTGTCTTCGGTATTCAGTATATTTAAACCCGTATACAACGAAACTGTTTTACCAGAACCTGTTGGACCTGTAATCAGTAGCATGCCTTGAGGCTTATCCAGCGCATCCATAAATAAGGCTTTTTGCTCATCTTCATAACCGAGCGCTTCAATGCCAAGCATGGCACTAGACGGATCTAGAATACGAAGTACCAGTTTCTCACCAAATAGTGTAGGAAGTGAGTTAACACGGAAATCAATTGCTTTGGTCTTGGATAGTTTGAGTTTAATACGCCCATCTTGTGGCATACGTTTCTCGGAAATATCCATTTGCGACATGACTTTTAAACGCGAGGCGAGACGTGTTGCCATTTGTAATGGTGGGTTAGCAATCTGACGGAGTACACCATCGACACGATAACGGACACGGTACATTTTTTCATAAGGCTCAAAATGTAAGTCAGATGCACCCATACGAATGGCATCAATCAATAACTTATTAATATATTTTACAATCGGAGACTCATCGCCTTGTGGCGTATCATCCTCTTCTTTCGTAGGGTCTTGGCTAACATCAATGTCTAGATCAAATTCTTCGCTGTCGCCAAAATCGAAACTGCCAGAATCACCGAATTGTTGTTCAATCAGTTTTTCGAGTTTAGTGTGCTCAACAATAATTGGTTCAATATTGAGTTTGGTGTTGAAGCGAATCGCATCCAACGCTTCAATATTGGTTGGATTACTAGTCGCGACATATAAAATCTGCCCGCGCTGTAGTAATGGGGCAACTTTATGTTTTTGAATTAATTTGTTGTCTGCCAGATCACGCGGCAGCAAAGCCGTGTCATATACAGCCAGATCGAAGAGTGGTTCGCCAAACTCCGCAGCAATCGTTTCAGCAATGGTCAGTGGTGATAAACGATGTTGTTCAATCAGGTGTGCAACAATATCTTGCTGTGCTTTTTTAGCCGCATCAATTGCGGTTTGCATGGTTGTGGTGGACATGTGTCCATCTTCAACTAACCGTCGAATAAACCCCGAAAACTTTGGAGACGTATGTAATCCTGACATCTGTCCGCCTTATGACAATAAATGTTTATAATATGTATTTTAAAAATTATACTTTTGTTATGCAAAAATACTACTACAGAAAGTGTTGTTTTTGCCTTGATTCATGGTGAAAACTTTGAACTGATCGAGTTTTTTGCAAATTAATTTTCTTTTATTGAAATAAATCTTGTCAATAATCAAATCAATTCGATTTCAGTAAGCTTTTAATTTTCGAATGAATCACCATTATATTGCGGTGGTTGTATCGCTAATTCTATTGAACTTTATGATTTTTGATTCATTTATATGGCAGTAAAAGAAAAAACTGAATTTTATAAAAATCCGTGTAAAATATGCAGCATTTTTGAGAAATTAACAGTGGGTGGGCGAAGTATGTCGAACTCGAGCATTACTCCTTGGGTTGTTGGCAATTGGAAAATGAATCCAATGCATGCGAATGCTTTCCAATTAGTAGAAGAATTTAAACAGTTATTACAACAGGACAATATTGCTGCTGAGCAATGCCATATTGGTGTTGCCCCAGTGGCAATCGCTTTGACTGGTATTCAAGCGCAATTTAAAGATGCTGCGAGAGCGATTTACACTGTTGCTCAAGATGTTTCTCGTGTTGCAGGAACAGGCGCTTATACAGGTGAAGTCAGTGCCGAACTGTTAAAAGACAGTGGTATTGAATTCGTTTTAATTGGGCATTCTGAACGCCGTGAGTTGTTTGGTGATGATGTCGAAATCTTAAAAGCTAAATTACAAAATGCATTGAATGCTGGTTTGACTGTTATCTATTGTGTGGGCGAAAGCTTAGAGCAGCGTGAGCAGGGCGCAGCTGAACAAGTGGTATTACAACAAATTTGTGATATGGCTGCTGTTGTAAAAACTGAACAATGGCAAAATATTGTGGTAGCGTATGAACCTATTTGGGCGATTGGAACAGGGAAGACAGCTTCTCCTGCTGACGCTCAAGCAATGCACGCAAAAATTCGTGAAGGTCTAAAGCAAATCACAGCATTTGGTGCTGATATGGCGATTCTTTATGGCGGCAGCGTAAAAGCTGAAAATGCAGTTGAATTGGCAGCATGTCCAGATATTAATGGTGCTTTGGTGGGTGGTGCATCTTTAAATGCGCAATCGTTTTACCAAATCGCAAAAGCATTTGCACAAAGCAAATAACGAGGAATTGAAATGTATAGTTTTATACTCGTTGTACATATCATTTTAGCAATTTTAATTATTGCTTTGGTTCTGGTACAACAAGGTAAAGGCGCAGAAGCAGGCGCATCATTTGGTGGTGGCGGTGCTGCTACTGTATTTGGTGCTTCAGGTGCAGGTAACTTTTTAACTCGTTTAACTGCGATTTTTACTGCATTGTTCTTTGTCACCAGTTTAACGCTCGCTGTATTTGCTAAAAAACAGACGACAGATGCGTATAGTTTAAAAACTGTTCAAACAACGACATCTGCACCAGCGACATCGCCTGAAACTTCACCAAATGCACCAAAAACAACTGAATAAGTTGAATTAGCACTTTCCTTTTTGCATTTAAGGGAATAGAATGCGTCCCACAATACTGCGGTGGTGGTGGAATTGGTAGACACGCTACCTTGAGGTGGTAGTGCTTTCGGGCGTGGGGGTTCAAGTCCCCCCTTCCGCACCAAGCTTAATAACCAGTAAGTTTGGTGTGTGCAGTGTTTGTATTGTTGCGGGATGGAGCAGTCTGGTAGCTCGTCGGGCTCATAACCCGAAGGTCGTTGGTTCAAATCCAGCTCCCGCTACCATTTGATTAAGGTGCAACTTAATCAAGCGAGTATGAAGAAAACTTAAATTGACTTTTTTTCATATTTGTATATAATTTTTGCACGTTGATGCGGGATGGAGCAGTCTGGTAGCTCGTCGGGCTCATAACCCGAAGGTCGTTGGTTCAAATCCAGCTCCCGCTACCAAGTTTCTAAAAAGAGGCTCACAATAAGGTGGGCCTTTTTGCACAGTGGGCTTTGCTTTTCTGTGTAACATAGGGGCGATTTACGCCCTTTTTTATTGGTTGTTTAGCTATATCGTGTAGTTGTTCGACATCAATTGGTCAAATAGTCGTGCTTCACTATACGGTTAAGATTGATTGGCTCGTATGAGAGCGACGAGAGTAAATGAAATTATCAAATAAATCTCAAGCATTGCATGATCTAATTGCACCAGCTGTAGCTGCGTGTGGTGTAGATTTGTGGGGAATTGAATTCCTCCCACAAGGGAAACGTTCTTTATTACGCATTTATATTGATAAAGCGGTCGATGAGAATGTTGAACCTGTCTTAACAGAAGATGGTGAAGTTGAACTCGGGCGTGGTATTGGCGTTCAAGATTGTGTCCTCGTGACGCAACAAGTGGGTGCAATGCTTGATGTTCATGATCCAATTTCAGGTGAATATGCTTTAGAAGTTTCTTCACCAGGTTGGGATCGTCCATTTTTCCAATTGAACCAACTGCCTGCCTATATCGGGCAACAAGTGGCTTTACGATTAATTGCTGCTGTCGAGAACCGTCGCAAATTCCAAGCGAAATTACTTTCTGTAGACTTAGAAAATGAAATGATTCAAGTCGAAGTTGAAGGTAATCATGTGCTTGAAATTGATAGTCATAATATTGATAAAGCAAATTTAATCTATCAAGACTAATATTAACTTAATTTTATAAGAAATCGGTAGGTGACTTATGGGCCGCGAAATTCTTACCGTTGCAGAAACGGTTAGTAATGAAAAAGGTGTTAGTCGTGAAGCGATCTTCCAAGCGTTAGAGCAAGCACTTGTTGCGGCAACGAAGAAAAAGTTTTACGAAGGTACACGTTCAGAAGAAGCTCAACTACGTGTTGAGATTGATCGTAAAACGGGTGATTACCGTACTTTCCGTCAGTGGACTGTAGTTGCGGATGAAGATCATGAAATGCCAGCATGCCAAGACGCGATTTCTGATTTAGACCCTGCTCAGTGGTCAATTGGTGACGTACGTGAGTTGGAAGTTGAATCGATTGAATTCGGCCGTATTGCTGCACAAATTGCAAAACAAGTAATCGTACAAAAGATTCGTGAAGCTGAGCGCGCACTGGTTGCGGATGCTTATGAGTCTAAAGTGGGTGAGTTGATTTACGGTGAAGTGAAAAAGCAAACTAAAGATGGCTTTATCATTGATCTTGGTGACAACGCTGAAGCTTATTTAGCGCGTGAAGAAACCATTCATAAAGAAATTTTACGTCCTAAACAGCGTATCAATGCGATTTTGTATAACGTAAATCGTGAAGGCCGTGGCGCACAATTATTATTGTCTCGTGCGCGTCCTGAAATGCTGATTGCATTGATGAAAAAAGAAATTCCAGAAATTTCTGAAGAAATCATTGAAATTAAAGCGGCTGCTCGTCAACCAGGTGTTCGTGCTAAAATTGCAGTGAAAACCAATGACCATCGTATTGACCCTGTGGGTGCATGTATTGGTATGCGTGGTACGCGTATCCAAGCGGTACAACAAGAGTTGAACGGTGAGCGTATTGATGTCGTGGTGTGGTCTGATGATCCAGCACAATATATTGCAAGTGCACTAGAGCCAGCTGATGTATCAGGTATCGTTTTAGATGAAGATGCACGTAGTGCAGATATTATCTTTGCGACCAATGATCAGTTAGCGCGTGCAATTGGTTCGCAAGGACAAAATGTTCGTTTAGCATCGGAATTGACGGGTTATAAACTCGACATGATGTTAGAAGAAGAGTATCGTGCTCGTCAGCAAAATGAAGCACAACAATATTTAGATATGTTTGTTACACGTCTTGATATTGAAGAAGACTTGGCAATGGCATTGGTAGAAATGGGCTTCACTTCACTAGAAGAGATTGCTTATGTGCCAGCTGAAACATTCGACGAAATCGAGCTTGAGGCTGATTTAGTTGAACTGTTACAAAGTCGTGCGAAAGAAGCTGCTTTGACGGATGCATTGAAACAGCAAGAAAATATTCAAGAGCCAAGTGCAGAACTTCTCGGTATGGAAGGTATGACGACTGAGATTGCATATGCTTTGGCGGCGCGTGGTGTGGTTACTGTTGATGATTTGGCAGACCAAGCAACTGATGATATCTCTGATATCGAAGGTTTAGGTCATGACAAAGCGGGTCAGTTAATCATGAAAGCACGTGAATCATGGTTTAACTAGGAGATAATAGATGACGGACAAGTCGATTCAAGAGTTAGCGCTCAGCGTAGAACGTCCTGTAGAGAAACTCCTAGAGCAGGTTCGCGAAGCAGGTCTACCACAGCGTAAAGCAGATGACATTATTACCACTGAACAGCAAGATACTTTGGTCAATCACTTGAAAAAAGTACATGGTCAGGAAAGTGGTAACACAGGAAAGATTGCGTTGAAACGTAAAACAACGAGTACTGCTAAAGTTACAAGTACTTCAGGTAAAGCAAAAAGCATTAATGTTGAAGTTCGCAAGAAACAAGTTTTTGCTAAACCAAATCCAGAATTACTTGCAGCTGAAGCAAAAGCGCGTGTAGAAGCTGATGCAAAAGTACGTGCTGAGCAAAAAGTACGTAATGATGCTGAGCAAACTGCACGTCATACGGCTGAACAAAAAGCCAATGCAACTTTAGAAGCAATGCGTGCAGCGCATACTTCTGATAATTCAGCTCAAGCGCCAGCAAAAACTGCTGTTGTGGTGAAAAAGCGTAATAGCGACAAGGTGATTAAAGCCCCTGTTATTCGCCCGACAGAAACACCAGAGCAAAAAAGAGCACGTGAAGAGCAAACTGCTCAGTTGAAAGCGACTGAAGAAGCAGTACGTCGTAAAGCAGCTGAAGAAGCGCAGCAACGTACACTTGAGCAAATGCGTCAGATGGCATCAAAATATTCAAATGATGATGCGACTGCAACGATTCGTGTGATTGATGATTCACCTTTAGCCGCTGGTCTTGTTGGTCAAGCGTATGAAGATTCCTTCAATAAGGAAGACCGTGAAATCAAACGTGGTGGTGCAACTGCAAATCCACGTGCTGGTAAGAAAGGCGGTCGTGGTGGCGATGCTCAATCAGAGCAAAGCTTCAGTAAAAGCCATCATAAGCGCGGCTTAAAAACTAGCCAAGCAAATAAACATGGCTTTGAAAAACCAGTTAAAAAGCAAATTTATGATGTTGAGATCGGTGAAAAAATCATCGTTGCTGATCTTGCACAAAAAATGGCTGTAAAAGTTCGTGAAGTAATCAAGACCCTCATGAAGATGGGTGAGCTTGTAACTCAGAACCAAGCGATTGATCAAGATACTGCTGTACTTGTAGTTGAAGAATTGGGTCACAATCCAGTTTTAGTTTCTGATACGCAAGCAGAAGATAACTTATTGGTTGCGGCTGAAGAAGCACGTGGTGAGCAAACAACTCGTCCACCAGTCGTGACAATCATGGGTCACGTTGACCATGGTAAAACATCGTTACTGGATCGTATCCGTCGCTCTAAAGTGGCAGCGGGTGAAGCGGGTGGTATTACTCAGCATATTGGTGCTTATCACGTTGAAACTGAGAAAGGTATTATTACTTTCCTAGATACACCGGGACACGCAGCATTTACTTCTATGCGTTCACGTGGTGCAAAAGCGACTGATATCGTGGTACTTGTTGTTGCTGCTGATGATGGTGTTATGCCACAAACAGCGGAAGCAATTGACCATGCACGCGCTGCTGGTACTCCGATTATTGTTGCCATCAACAAGATGGATAAAGAGTCGGCTGATGTAGACCGTGTATTAAACGAATTGACTACTAAAGGTATCGTACCTGAAGAGTGGGGCGGTGATGTTCCAATTGCAAAAGTATCAGCACACTCTGGTGCGGGTATCGACGGCTTACTTGATTTAATCTTGATCCAAGCTGAATTGATGGAGCTTAAAGCTTCAGCTGAAGGTGCGGCACAAGGTGTTGTAATCGAAGCACGTGTAGACAAAGGTCGTGGTGCAGTAACGTCGATTCTGGTACAAAACGGTACATTGAACATCGGTGACTTAGTACTTGCTGGTTCATCTTATGGTCGTGTTCGTGCCATGGTTGATGAAAATGGTCAACGTATTACTTCTGCAGGTCCTTCGATTCCAGTTGAGATTCTAGGTTTACCTGATGCGCCAATGGCGGGTGATGAAGTTCTTGTGGTGAATGATGAGAAGAAAGCACGTGAAGTTGCTGATGCTCGTTCTGACCGTGAACGTCATAAACGTTTAGAGCGTGCGAGTGCAATGCGTCTTGAAAACATCATGGCATCTATGGGTAAAAAAGATATTCCTTATGTGAATGTCGTACTCAAAACTGATGTACGTGGTACTTTGGAAGCGTTACATGTTGCACTTGACGAGCTTTCTACAGATGAAGTTAAAGTCCGTGTAATTGGTTCTGGTGTTGGTGCGATCACTGAGTCAGATGTTACTTTGGCTGAGTCTTCAGAAGCGGTATTATTAGGTTTCAACGTACGTGCGGATAACTCTGCTCGTCAAAAATCTGATCAAGATGGTATCGATATTCGTTACTACAGCGTCATTTATCATTTGATTGATGATGTTAAAGCTGCAATGAGCGGTAAGCTTGCGCCAGAACATCGTGAAACGATCTTGGGTGTTGCTGAAGTACGTGAAGTCTTCCACTCAAGTAAATTTGGTGCAGCAGCAGGCTGTATGGTCCTTGAAGGTGTATTACACCGTAACAAGCCAATTCGCGTATTACGTGATGATGTGGTTGTGTTCCAAGGTGAGCTTGAATCTCTTCGTCGTTATAAAGAAGTGGTTGAAGAAGTTCGTGCCGGTATGGAATGTGGTCTTGCAGTTAAAGGTTATAAAGACATCAAAGCACAAGATAAGATCGAAGTGTATGATGTTCAATTGATTAAACGGAGTCTTTAATGGCGGGTAGCCAACGCTTAAAGCGCATGGCGGATTCAGTACAGCGCGAGTTGTCTGAACTTATCCGTCAGGAGCTTAAAGATCCACGTCTGGGTGGTCTTGTGACCATCTCAGCCGTGAAAGTCAGTGCAGATATGGGATATGCTGAAGTATATGTCACTGTAATGGGTCGTGAACTTGGTGATGATCAAAGTGAAGCAGCAAATAAAGAAACTTTAGATGTGTTGAATAAAGCGTCTGGTTTCCTGCGTCATGAATTGAGCCGTCGTATCAAGACACGTATTACGCCAAGATTGCGTTTCCATTACGATAAGACCAATGCCTATGGTAACTATATGTTTGGTCTGATTGCTGAAGCGGTTAAGGATCTGCCTGAACAAGAGCAAGATGAACAAAAGTAAATAGATATAAAAAAGCCACCTTCGGGTGGCTTTTTTATGTCTTGGCATACCAATAGTGAAAATATTTAATTTTTTATAAAAATAAATGGTCTTGTTTGTTCAAGAAACACTGCTTGTCGGATTGATATATTGGATTCTTGACTCTATTTGAATGGGGTATTAGTGTTAAGTTGTGGTTAAAAAATAAACAAAATATTGCATTATTTTTAGATGAATTTAAATCTGACTTCTATATCAATATTTAGAATCTTGTGTTGGTGGTGACAAATAAGATGAGTTGGTTGTCTTGTAGAATCTTTGGTTTTCTGACTCGCTACTATTAATAATAAATTCTAATTATTTGACTTAACGGAGATTGTGAAATGAATGATACAAGAAAGTGGAAAGAACCAAGCCCTAGTCTTGATAAAGATAAAGACATAGATAAGCATAAAGATAAGGTCATTCCAAATGAGACGACACAGGTTGATGCAAAAGCAGTAATCACTCCAAAAAATGCGCAAAGCATCTTTTTGCAGGCCGTAGCTACAGATAAGCCGTTCTTCACTAATCCGACTCATCCACCTCTGGTGGTTCCACCTGGTCATATCTTCTATTGGGCCTCGGCCACCTCCTCGCTTTGGACTGATAATAAGGATACCTCCTCTAATCGTCCTCTTTATGGTTGGGACTTTGAGCCAAATGAACAAGTTGTCACTTGGCTTCGACGTGCGCAACTTATGGGGTTGTGTAGCTTGGGCAATGGAAAGTCCTTAGCGGTTGGTTATGAGGAGAAATTTGATCAGTCTAAAGGTGGAACTTGGTATTACATAAATGACAGTGGAACAACGAGAAATTATTATTGGTATATGAACGATAACTTTAATTACTACAGCGATAATGCTGGTGTTGCAAACATGACTTTTATCGTCATGCCATATTAGTAAATTATAAGTAGGTTTGTTATATATCTACGTAATTTAGCTTTATAAAGAAATACTAATCTGGTTGAAGCCATGAGTTTACTAGTGGGGTTTATGATAGGTGGCTCATAGAAATTTAAAATAATAAAAATTATTTTTTATAGTTTTAAAATTATGAGTGATTAAAAAAGCCACCTTCGGGTGGCTTTTTTAATGCGCTGAATAAAAGTATTAATCTTTCTTCAAAGGATGACGACGATAGCGTTGCCAAGGAAGCGGACGATTTAACGCTTCTGGTACATCACCACTGGTTGAACGTAAGCGTAGATGAATCGCAGCCTGTGCCATCAAATTAGCCGATACAGGCGCCGTAATAAACGCAAACAAAGTAATCAGTAGCTCAGCAAAACCAAATCGGCCATGCATTGCAGCAAAGATCATGGCAGCAATCAGAAAGCTGCCTAAACCTAAGGTACTTGATTTGGTTGGTGCATGCAGACGCATAAACAAGTCGGGTAGACGAATCATGCCGATCGAACCGATCAGCATAAAGAATGCACCAAACACCACAAAAAATGAAACGACAATCTCAAGAATCAGTTGCATGGCATTGCTCCTTAGTCAATTACATGACCTGTAGTGAAGTAACGAGCAAGCGCGGCAGTAGAAACAAAGCCGAGCATTGCAACCAATAATGCACCTTCAAATAGATTGGTGCTGACCCAATAAATCCCTAAGACCACGATCAAGCAGGTCGCATTTAGAAATAGGGTGTCGAGTGCCAAGAGTCGATCAATCACTGAAGGGCCTGCAACTAGGCGAATCAAACATAGAAACATGGAGATCGTGATGGCAATTAAACCGATACCCAATGCATAAGGTAAAATGGTCATTTAGTCGCTCCTTCTGCAATCTTGACATCAAAGATTTCGATTAAAGGCATTTCATAACGCTTTTTAATGTCCTGAATATCTAGCTCAGTATTATCAGAACTGAGCGCATGCACCAGAATATCTCCACGCTCCTGATCAATTCCTGCTGAAACCGTACCAGGTGTGGTGGTAATAATCATTGCGAGTAGGGTATTGACCTGTTCATGTTCAGTTTCTAATGGAACGCGATACCATTTGGGATGAAGTGCATCCATAGGTCCGAGTACCATTTTGGCAACACGAAAATTAGAAATCACGATATCCCAAAGCACCACAAAAACCAGTTTAATAGCAGGCATCCAGTGAATATGTGGTGTTCTGGCAATAAATGGGCTGACCAAACGTGCAATCCCGATTGCTAGAATCACGGCAATTAAAATATCGGTCACATCCAGACTATGTGCCAGCATCAGCCAGCTCAAAAAAATCAGGACAGACACAAATGGATGTGGGAACCAACGGTCAAGCAAAGATGGTTTTTGCATTAGTGATCCTCCATTGGTTTTAATTGCGTGCTATTTGGAATAGTTGGTGCTTCTAAAATCTGCCCAGCAATTTGACGTTGCTTATATTCAGAAATATGTTCACCTTGAAGTGTTGGCTTCGAGATAATATCTGGAATAAGTAGCGCATTATGATCCTCAACCTCACCGCCATATTTGGTTTCAGGTAAATAACCTGGATCATAAGGTTGTACGCTAATCGGACGACCTTGTGCATCATGTTTCAAAATACTTTGATTGTAGAGTGCATGATTTTGAATTTGCTGTGCTGTTGCAACGGTATAGCTTTGAATAGGTGCAGCAAAAACGACATAAGCCATCAAGCCAGCAAGTAATGCATAGATTGCGGTATCATTGCGCTTAGGCGCAACCTCAGGCAGTGCTTGATATTCTGTATAAGCCGCTTCTTTTTGATCTTCTTCTGGTGGTGTTGCACGCCAAAATAGAATAAAACCAACACGGGTCAGGGCAATGATACTGAGTAAGCTGACAATCAGGATGACTGCAATGATCAAGCCTTGATACGGTGTTTCAGCCGTGGCTTGCAGAATAAAGACTTTACCTAAGAAGCCACTAAATGGTGGTAAACCTGCCAGCATAAGTGCAATGGTAAAATATGTGAAAGCAGCCGCTTTTTCCTGTTTGATCTTTGGTGCGACTTTTAAATGGTCTTTGAAAGCACCACGTTGTGAAGTCATCCAGCCACAGAATAAATAGAAAGCTGCTGCGATTAAGGTACTATGAACTAAATAATACAGTGCTGCGGCCCATGCTTGAGTATTGAACATGGCAATTGCAATCAATAATGTACCAATCGATGACAACACCATAAAACCAACGAAGCGGCGTAAGCGTTCTGCGCCAATCGCACCAATCACGCCATAGAGCGATGTCACCAAACCAATAATCAATAAGCAGTTTTTGAAAATGCTCTGTGCCATCGCATCATCAAAGACTGTACCATTGACACGTAAAATGGCGTAAATCCCCACTTTGGTCATAATGGTAAAAATCGCAGCAACAGGTGTACTTGCAACCGCATAGGTTTTTGGTAACCAGAAGCCAACTGGAAGCATTGCAGCTTTAATACCAAACACGACAAACAGGAGTAAGCCACCTGCAATCGCAAGCTTATGCTGATCACCATCCAGAGTAGAAACCAAACGGCCAACATCAGCCATGTTTAAGCTACCCACGCTGCCATAGATCATACCTAAACCAATCAGGAAGAGGGCAGAAGCAAGTAAATTGATGGTGACGTAATGAACACCAAGTTGAAAACGTGGGCGGCCTTGACCATGCAATAACAATACATAAGAAGCCATCAACAAAATTTCGAAGAATACGAATAAGTTGAATAAATCCCCAGTAAGGAATGCACCTGTGATTCCCATGAGCAAGAAATGCACCATCGTATGGAAATAACGTCCACGTGTGTCCCAATTGTCGCTTGCATACCAAATCACAGGAACTGCAAGTACGTAGGTGAGCAGCAGCATGAATGCAGACAAACGGTCAAGAACCAGCACAATACCAAAAGGAGCAGACCATTCACTGAGTTGATAAACTGTGATTTGTCCTGTGCTGGCAATGCTGACATAACTGATCGCGGTGATTAAACCTAAAACAGCTGAAGTAAGGCTAATTCCACGACGCCAAGGTTGGCGCCAATCTTGTTTTAAAGAACCTGAACCTGGATTGCCCAATAATACCAAGATAAAACTGGTAAATGCTGGGATTAAGATACTGATAATTGGAGCATGAGCGTGCCAAAAACTGTAAAAATCAAACATTATGGCTCATCCTCACGTGGGTCATAAGTCAAGGTTGGTTCTTCTTTAGAGTCGACATGATCTGTACCCGATTCATAACGACTACGTAATGCAAGTTGCACGATAAAGGCAGTGGTTGCGAAGCCAATCACAATCGCTGTTAATACCAGTGCTTGAGGCAATGGATCAGTGACTTTGGTCGCTTGGGTCAAAACAGCTGGTGCATTGATTTGTAAGCGTCCCATGGCGAAGAGGAACAGATTCACGGCATAGCCAATCATGGCTAAGCCAAGAACGACAGGAAATGTTCTGGCACGTAGAATCAAATAAATGCCTGTTGCGGTAAGTAAGCCAATCCCCGAAGCGAGTAAAAATTCAATACTAACCATTTTCTTTATCTCCACTTGGGATTGGGCCAGCCATACTTGAGTGGCGTGAGTCTCCGAGTACAGAGATCAGCAACATGGCAGCACCAACAACGGTAATGTAGACACCAGTGTCAAATGCGACTGCTGAGGCAAGATGCATTTTTCCAAGCAAGGGTGCTTCAACATAGATATGCGCACTGGTCAAGAATGGGCGAGTCCAGAACCAAGCGGCGATGCCAGTTAGACCTGCGATGGTTAAACCCGCGCCAATCCACAACTCATAAAGACGACCAGATTTGGCTTTAATCATTTGTTCAGTTTGGTCTTGTCCCAATACGATGTATTGAATGATTAATGCCATTGAGGTGATTAAACCCGCAATAAAGCCACCACCAGGTAAGTTATGTCCACGCATAAAGATATAGACACTCACGACCAAGGCCAGTGGCAATATCCAAGATGCTGTAATACGCAACATCAACGGTGAGGGATTAAAACGGTAAGAAAGGCCTTGTGTCATGGTGGTACCATGCGCACGCATACCATCCATCAGACATAGCGCACCAATCGCAGCAATACCTAATACGGTAATCTCACCAAAGGTATCGAAACCACGGAAGTCAACCAAGATCACGTTAACAACGTTTGAACCACCACCCAGTGGAATCGCTTGTTGCATAAAGAACCACGAGATGGAATTGTGATCGCGGGTTAGCAATAACCAAGTAATCCAGCCAATACCTAAACCACCTGCAATGGCAAGGCTGGCATCTCTCCAACGACGTGAACGACTTGATTCATATGGGGTGAGTTGTGGTAATAATGACAGGCTCATTAATAATAAAACAGTGGTCACCACATCAACTGTAATCTGGGTTAATGCCAAATCAGGTGCTGATAAAGTCACAAACACCATCGTGACGACTAGACCGACTGCACCACTAATCAAGACTGCTTTGATACGTTCATGATGGAACCAAAGCATCATCCAGCACCCTGAGAACAGTGTCAGCCAGAGTACGATCGCCACCCAAGGTGCATGGGTCAGCTCACGTGTGCCTGTGGTTAAGCCTTGGTTGAATAGCGGTAAGCCCACCATGATGATGCTAAACAAAACAATCCAGAGGATATAGCTTTGCAAAGAACCATTTTCAGTCTTTTGCTTAATCCTGCGGCTGATGAGTAATAAATTTTTCAAGAATAGATCGAACAAGATCTTGCCTTGGAATTTTCCAAGATAAGGATCTAAGTCGATTTTGCGAATACGACCATCTTTTGCCAATGCAAAATAGAAAATTGATCCGCCAATCAGTGCAATCAAACTCATGATCAGTGGGGCGTTAACACCATGCCAAATCGCAAGATGAACCCCCTCAAATTCAGGCTGTGCCAAACTTGCACGAGTGACACTGTTGACCATTGTCCCTGCAAATAGGGCTGGGAGAATGCCCACCAAAATACATAAGGTTGCCAAAATAATGGCCGGTAAACGCATACCGAAATGTGGTTCGTGTGCATCTTTATTCGGTACGTGTTTACCAACAGCACCATCAAAGAACACACCATGTACCAAGCGAATCGAATAGCTGACTGCAAAAATACCTGCCAGCGTAGCGACAATGGCTGAAATCACCATCACTGGACCAGACAAGTTTGCCAATAGCTCGGTAAAGAACATTTCTTTAGAAATAAAGCCATTGGTCAGTGGTACACCCGCCATTGAGGCAGCGGTGATCATGGTGAGGGTGCCCGTAAATGGAAGTAGTTGCCAAATACCACTGAGCTTGCGTAAATCACGTGTACCAGTTTCATGGTCAATAATCCCTGCAATCATGAACAGTGCAGCTTTAAAAGTTGCATGGTTAATGATGTGGAAAATTGCAGCTGCAACTGCCAGTGGCGAGCCAATACCGAGTAGACAGACAATCAAACCTAAATGACTGATAGTCGAATAAGCGAGAAGGCCTTTTAGATCCTCTTTGAAAATGGCAAAACCTGCGGCCATACACAAAGTGAATAAACCAACAAAAGTTACGATGTTGTGATACAGCGCAGCACCAATAAAGATAGGTGCTAAACGCGCTAGCAAGAAAATCCCTGCTTTTACCATCGTTGCTGAATGCAGATAAGCGGACACAGGCGTTGGTGCCGCCATTGCATTTGGTAACCAAAAATGGAATGGGAACTGGGCGCTTTTGGTGAATGCACCTAACAGGATCAGCAATAATGCAGGAACAAATAGCGCATGTTGCTGAATGGTATCCTTCATCAACACCAACTCATCAATTTGATAAGTGCCTGTGATTTGTCCAATCAACACAAAGCCACCCAGCATTGCTAAGCCGCCCATACCTGTAATGGTGAGAGCCATACGGGCACCGCGTTGGGCTGCCTCATATTGACTCCAATAACCTACTAATAGGAAAGAAGAGATACTGGTCAGTTCCCAAAACACCAACAGAATAATCAGGTTGTTTGAGAGAGAAATCCCCAGCATAGCTGCCATAAACAGCATTAATAACTGGTAGAGTTTGCTCAGAGAGTTTTTGGGGCTGAGATAGTAATAGGCATAAATATAAATCAGGGTGCCGATACCGCTAATCAGCAGACCAAACAATAAGCCTAATGCATCTAGGCGAAAACTCAGATTAATTCCAAGCTGTGGAAGCCAGTCCCAGCTTTGTTGCAGGGTATTGCCCTGTAGAACCGTTTCTGCCTGAGTCAAAAGTAAAATAAAACAACTAAGGCTGATGCCAATCGCCCCAAGTGCCGTCACGCCACGCGAAATACGCTGTAATTGTGAGACAAGGGTGGTGCCGAGTATGAGCGGTAATAAGATAATAATCGGTAGCACACTGGTATCCATGTCGATGATTTAGGTCGAAGACCTAAGGGGTGAATTTTCTTTCAAGACTTACAGGCACTCAAAGAGAATACCAAAAACTTTAAATCTTGAAGCCCAATCAAGTTAACGGAGGCAGCAAGTTGTATTGCACAACTTGAAAATAAAAAATGCGGTTTATTTTACTATAAAATATCAGTAAAAATCTGATGTTATTACATGAAACAAACAACATCATTTTATTGATAATGTTTCAATTTCTGTCTTTTGATACGCCTTTATAATGGAGTTTCTTGAGGTGTATCATCAATCTTGAGTAGATGGAGTAAATTGTTCTTTTCTTGCTCGTTTAAGTCCTGAATTTGTTGGAATAAATCATCGACTTTACTGGTCAATGGATCGGCTTGTAGCAAAGTTTGGGTTTGAATGGAATCTGCTGTTTCGGTCTGGGTAAGACCCAGATATAAATTTGAAAGCTGTTGTTGAGATGCTTCCAGATTGAGTTGATAGACACCGGCCTGATCGAGCTTTAAACATTGGTAATGTAATGCATGCTCAAGCAGTGCATCTCGATTGCCTGTGACGATGATTTGCAGGCGAGGAAAAGCCTGATGGAGACGTTCCAAAATTTCTGCACAGTGATTTTGGTCGAGTTGATGGTCAATTTGATCAATCATCAAAATCCCTTCGCCCTCTAAACAAGGGTTAAAGCAATGCTGATTGAGTAAGCACAGCCGACGACTAATGTCTCCAACCAATGCAATCCAGCTTTTGAGGGAAGCAGACAACTGCTGAAAGGGGATCAACTGATCGTGGTAACGCACCATCAATTGTAACTTTGGCACATACTGAATATAAATATCGTTCAATTCAGGGAAAACGGTATTTAAGCTATTTTTCAAGGCGTAAAGATTTGGTGCAGAGAGCTGCTTTGGATGATTAATCAGTTCTTGTTGTAATTCCTGCAATATCTCAGACTGATTTTGCTGGTTAAAGTCATTGCCCATTAAACGTCTAACGATATGCGCTGAGTGTGCATTTTCGACATCGCTGATTTCACGCAGCCATTCAAAAAAACGTGCAAAGGTTGTATATGGCACAGCAGTTAAATCGTAGGCAGAAATTTCCTGCAATGTCCCTGGAGTATTTTTACTTTGTAAATTGATGTCTTGGACAAAACGCTCAGCAGGGTAGTAAGCAATCAGTGGTAGCCCAAATAAAGGGTCTTGCAGCCCCGTTTTTTGATATAGCGTGACCATTTGATCAAGTTGCTGAGTTTCGACTTGACTGATGCCAACACTTTGACTATTAAATGTTTTATACAGTTTCCATGAGCAAGTCTGAGTATCTGTCTGTTGGGTTGAGCTGCTTTCAGTTAATACGCCAGCAAGCTCACTGCTCATACGCACCTGAATTTGGATCTTTGCTTGCAGGCGATTCAGCATAATGTCTTGATCAGCAATCACCACGCCTGCGGTACGAATATCTTTGTAGCGTGCGGAAAACCAAGTCAGGCTTTGGTAGATATTTTTTAAAATGGTACTTTTTCCTGTGGCTTGGTCGCCAAGGATCAACGTAATGGGGCGTTGCTCAGGATCAAATTCAAGATTTAAATCCCGAAACATCCCGATATGTTTAAATTGAACCGCTTCAAGTTGCATGAGCTGACCTCAATCAAGAGCGCTTTAACCTGCGGACTGACGAAGACTTGAGGGAGCGCACCGTTTTAATTGTTGTATTAAGTCATATAAGTGATGAATGTTTAAACTTACTTTAGCACGCGTGCAGGCTACGTAAAGTAGTCTTAGCTCTTCATCTGTAATTTTATGTTCTAGCCCATTTATTTTAAATTTGTAATCATCTTCGATATGCACGCGATTCCATTCAAGCCCTTTGGCTTTGTGGGCGGTTGAAATCACGTAATCCGCTTGTTCAATTGGTGTGATTTTTGCCAGTGCTTTTTTCAGTGGGTCAGTGCCATGATCATCAACTAACTTAACCAATGGCTTGATATCACTGCCATCATTGGTTTCACAATATTCATGTACATCATGCCAAGAGTTAAACCAAGCCAGTTCAGGAACATCGGTAATTCGCTTGCCTTGTTTGAGTAAGCTGGCAGCATCGACAAAGCGACTGAGTTTTTGATGATCAGCTTGTAGGCTGACTTTGTCTCCATGAACTAAGCCTGACAGCAGTAGTTCCATTGCTCGTGCATTAGTACGGCACAGGATTGCATCACGCATCTTGGTATGTGGCTTATTCACCACACTGGATTTCTGGTTTGGATTCCCTAGCAGAGGCACCGTTTCATTCAGTGCACCGAGTAAGCTGTTGGCAACATCTGCAATCGCTTCACCAAAACGGAACGACGTGGTAAGGCGACTTTCAGGTAATGGCATTTGCTGCATGGCATTGATTGCGCCACGCCATGCGTAAATTTGCTGGTGTGCATCACCGACATAAATGACTTGGGTGCTTTTCTGACGCAGTAAAATACCAAGCATTAATGGGTCGGCATCTTGTGCTTCATCAAACAACACATAATCGGCAGGAATATTTGGTTCTGATAAGGCCCAAAGTTTTAAGTAGATATCGTGTCCAATACCTGCTTGATGATTTGGATCAATTGATTCGAGCCAGCGTCGTTCCACCGCAGGGTAAAGATGCTGTTGCAAGGCGTCGATATCATCCAGATGTAACCAACTTGGCGCTTGAATATGCCGAGGTGCTGGATACTGTGAACTGGTTGAACAGAAGTAACTGACTGCATTTGCAACCAGACTGGCTAGACGACTCGGCATGAGTACATACTTTTCGTAACGTCCGCCCATAAGGCGACGTAGTGTAATGGGCTCTAGACGATATTCTTTGGCAATAAAGCTTGGGCTTAAGCGCGGTAAGCGTAATTTGTCGGTTACGCCTCGTGGCGCACTACGAAATGCCAGCGAGTGAAAGGTACGGCAGTTTACATTGCCATGAAACTTATTTTGAGCTTCAGCAGCAATGGCTTTGTTAAACGCCAAGTACATACCACGCCGTTCAGGCATGGCATCACTAATCATTTGTAAAGTCGTGGTTTTACCTGTGCCAGCATAGGCAATCACTTTAAAGGATTGACCTAAACGAGCATTGTCTATGGCAATTGCTTGCTCGTAGGTGGCTTTGGGTTTCTCTATATTTGACACAGGTTCTGGTTACACTTCTTGACTACGGTTGGCTTTTTCAACTAAACCGGATAAGCCTTGGCGACGCGCCAACTCATCCAGCACCACTCGTGGCTCAAGATCGAAATAACCTAACATCACAATGCTGTGGAACCATAGGTCCGCCACTTCATAGATCAAGTCGTGTTTATTTTCTAAAGAAGCAAGCACGGCATAATCTTTCGCAGCGATAATACTTTCTACACTTTCTTCGCCAACTTTTTCCAAGATTTTATTGATGCCTTTTTTATATAGGCTGGCAATATAAGAGCTATCCGCTTCAGCGGTTTTACGCTCTTGCATTAAACGACCTAAATAGCTGAGCACATCAACTTGTTCACTTTGACCATGATCGTGTGTTTCAACTTTAGCTGATGCACCATAAATTGCTGTCGGATCTTTGAGCTGTGCATCAACAATTTCCCAGCCTTGAGGTGTCAGTTTGCGGTAGAAACAAGACTCACGACCTGTATGGCAGGCAATGCCACCATGTTGTTCAATTTGTAAAATAATGACATCGGCATCGCAATCCAGACGAATTTCATGCACGGTTTGAAAGTGCCCTGATTCTTCGCCTTTATGCCAGAGTTTTTGACGTGAACGTGAGTAATACACCGCCTGATTTTTTTCAGAAGTCAGCTGTAAAGCTTCACGATTCATCCACGCAACCATGAGCACTCGACCAGTTTGATGATGTTGTGCAATGGCAGGAACAAGACCATTGGAATCAAATTTAACTTCATCTAACCAGTTTGACATGAGTGGAAATCCATTGAGTGGAGAGCAGCTAGTGTAGCGGTTGTGGCAAGGGTTGGCTATGCTTGTTGGGTAAAAAATCGGTTATGCGATTTTTGCATGAGATTGATAGAGTGAAGTTTATATTGTTATAAATAGGAGTTAACTTACTTGTTTTAAGTAAAACTTTTTCAATCCGTACTAATTGAGTGTTGGGTAAAATTTTGGGGTTCAGTATTGAAAAATCATGAAAATCTGGCTTGTAGAGTGTGTGGACTTATTCAATTCGAAGCACCATGGGGGGCGGTGGGAAAACACCTAACTTTATGATATGTGCTTGCTGTGGTGCTGAGTTTGGGTATGAGGACTGCACAAAAGAATCAGTAAAAGTTCATCGTACAAAATGGCTAGATACTGGTGCAAATTGGTGGGAAATAAAAAATAAGCCGGATCATTGGGATATTCATCTGCAACTGCAAAATATCCCGATAGATTATAAATAAAGGTGGTTTCTTAGTAGTTTGAAATTTCAATCAAATTTTGATCAGGATCTCTTAAATAAACTGATAAAATTTTCCCCATCGCACCCGTTCTTTCGATTGGACCTTCAATGATTTCAATTTGCTGTGCTTGGAGATGCGCAATCACTTCATTCAGTGGCGTTTCAGCAATAAAGCACAGATCCGCTGAGCCCGCAGTCGGGTGAAGTGCTTTGGGTTCAAATTCTTTGCCTACTTGATGTAGATTGATTTTTTGATTGCCAAATTGTAGTGCTTTGCGATTTTCACCGAAGCTAATGACTTCAAAATTCAGGGCAGATTGATAAAACTGACAAGTGACTTCAATATCTGCCACTGTTAATACCAAATGATCTAAATGACTAATTTTCATATTCAGTCGCTCTTATTCATATTCAGCTAAAGATTCGGTTTTGGTATCGAATATATGATTTTTCTCAGCATATTGCGCTACTTGTTGATAATCAAGTTGCTGAAACAGACCTGTTTTTAAACCTGAAATAGTGATTGCCATTTCTTTACGCAAATAAGGGATTTGATACATCCACGGAAAGGTTAGGTCACGTAGACCGCCCGCCCACCAATGATCAGATTGGTACAGCGGGGTGAGTAGGCGACTTAAAAATTGATAGAACTGGGTCGGGGAACGACGCTGTTGATGATAATGTTGCCACAGTGCTGACCAATCTATTTGCTGATTCTTCTGCGCATTCTGTAATGATTGTGAAAAAGCCCATGCATCCAACAAAGCCATATTGGCACCTTGCCCGAGTTGTGGACTCATGGCATGGGCAGCATCACCGATTACCCCAATTCGCCCTTGTCCAAATTGAGACATCACCACATCGCGATATTGCGCTGACAACCATTGCGGTTGATGTTGTTGATTCGACAATAGTTGTTTGAGCCATTCCGCCACATCAGGCCAGCGATCCGCTACTTGTTTTAACCATTTTTGCTTTTCGGATTCGTTGTCTAGGAATGTGTGCAATTGTGAGGTCGGTAAACTCCAGAATACACTAGAGAGTCGTTGCTGAGGCACTGTTGGTATAGCACCCGTAGGTAATACGCCCATCATGATCTTAGAGCGGTCATAAAATTGATGTAGGATTTCAGGATTGAGTGTTGGACATTCAGGCACGATAGTCCATACTGCGCCCCAAGGATAAGCCTGGTCAACTTTCACCCATGCTTGAGGGCGTAATTGACTGCGTGCACCATTGGCAATCAGTACAGCATCAAAACAGTCATCAAATTTGTGTTGCTGATAAGTACCTAATAATCGGACTTCGCTCGGTCGTTCTTCAATCTGTTCAATGCTATGGCTCATGCGCCAAGTCACATGACTAGAATATTCAGCCAGTTTGTGGGTGAGAACGTGACATAAAGTGGCACGATGAATACCGAGACCATAGAGATTACTACCTGCCTGATGATAGTGGCTATTCACCAAGAGACGCTTATCAGGAAGTTGACCTTCCAGACCTGTCACTTTAGCGCCTAATTTTAAGGCATGCTCAAGGACACCCAAATGTTCAAATACCGCTAAACCTGCAGGTTGCAATAGCAAACCCGCACCGACAGGCGAGAGTTCATCAACTTGTTCAAAAATCGTGACGTGATTGCCTTCACGGGCAAGCAGAATCGCCGTTGCCAGTCCAGCTGTGCCAGCACCAACAATTGCAAAATGAGGTGTTTTCATTATTTGTTCTTTTAAGATGTTTATCGATCAGTCAGCTATGATCTTAACTGATCTCGAAGATTTTATTAAGATTCATCAGGCAAATGTTGAAGCTTAAAACAAAGGCCGTATCCATGAGATACGGCCTTTGATGTGTATATCTGTTTATTTAGCAATACGCCACAATGCAATTATGCTGCTCAGTACAATCAGAATAATTGAGATAAACCATGGTGTAATAATCGCGATGGTCAACAAAATCAGCATCGTGCTACCAAACATCCAGCTACGACGTTGCTGCTGTTGCATTTGTAAGCGCATTTGCTGGATTTCACGCAGTTGTTTGTCATGCCAAGCTGATTGGTTTTTTAAACCATTTAAGCTGTCAATCAATAAGCCTGGAATATCCTGAGCGCCAAGTAATAGGTCAGGAATTTGCTGTCCCAGTTCTTTCACATTTTTGACTGGGTTCATATTGGCTTTGACCCATTCGGTTAGAATAGGTTTTGCCAGTTTCCAGATATCTAATTGAGGGTAGAGGTCAGTCCCTAGACCTTCAACATGCACCAGTGTTTTGAGTAACAACATCAATTGTGGTGGAATTTCTAAATGGAAACGACGGGCAATATCCATCACTTGAATCAAAATTCCTGCAAAATCAAGTTGATCCATTGGTTTTGAAACCATCGGGCCAACGGTACGACGCATTTCACGGGATAGGGCATCTTGATCTGTACCCGGTGGAATCCAGCCTGCTTGATGCACAATTTGAATCAATTGCATGAAGTTACTGTTCATCACCGCCAGTAGCATACGTGCAATCGTCATTTGATCGTGCTTAGACAATTCACCCATAATCGCACAGTCCAACGCGATAAAGCGTGGATTGCTTGGATTAATGGTCTCGACAAAGACATTGCCAGGATGCATGTCAGCATGGAAGAAATTGTCACGGAACACTTGGGTGAAGAAAATGGTTAAGCCTTTTTCCGCCAGATCCGCACGATCCATACCCAAACGATCAAAGGTAGCAATATCCGAAATCGGGACACCTGTGATGCGTTCCGCCACCATCACGTCTTTACTGTCCATATAGATTTCTGGCACGTACATCATACTTGAGCCAGTAAAGTAGTGACGCATACGGCGGGTATTATCCGCCTCTAAACTTAAATCAAGCTCATTTAAGATGATTTGACGATAGTCTTGAATAATTTCAGTGAGGTGTAGGGCACGGGCCGCTTCCAAACGATTTTCCAACCAATCGCCAAGCCAAGCTAGAATCTCAAAATCTTGTAAAATTTGACTGCGAATATCGGGGCGAGTGACTTTAACCACCACTTCACGACCATCATGCAAAGCTGCTGTATGCACTTGTGCAATCGAGGCTGCGGCAAGCGGTTGCTCATCAAAGCGTGAGAATAAGGTTGATACATCTGCTTTGAGTGATTCTTGAATGCGCTGTTTGGCTAGCTGAGTGTCATACGGTTTGACGCGATCTTGCAATAACACCAGTTGTGTTAAGACTTCTGGTGGAATTAGATCACGACGCGTAGACAGCAATTGACCGAGCTTAATTGCTAACGGACCCATGTCCTCTAAGGCTTCTTTTAGCTTCAGTGGATTTTTTTTCTCACGACTTGACCATGCGGCTGGATGCATTTTAATGATATTTAATGCATGACGTGCTTTTACTGGTAACTCTTCCGCAGGGAACAAGGTGTCAAGGCGATAGTGTGCTGCAATACGCCAGAGTTCGAGTAACCGTGTAACATGCGGAATCATATAAAGTCTTACCTAGTCTTGAGTGGAATGCTTTTGTGGGTTGAATTGAGCATTGAGTTGCTGAAGCTTGGCTTCTAGGCGGTCAATTTCTTGATTGAGTTGGCGGGTCTCTCGATTGAGATCATCCATCTGCCAACGTGGGGCAAATAAACCGCTATCTTCTTTTAAGGCATCTTCAACAAAAAATAAATGGCTTTGTAAAGAGTGTTTCAATTGCTTCGGTGCAAGTTGAATTTTGCCCAATTCATGTGCCAATTGTGGACCAATCCACGGTGATAAATGCGCTGCCAAGTCAGGCTCAGCTTGCTGCATAATTCTTTGAATGTCTTGCAATAAGTGATAATCACCTTGCAGTGGGATATTACCAATTTGATCCATATCACTGAGCAGTAATTTAACCAGCTCAACCGTATTTTCAACATGCAAAGTTGCAGTTGCATCCGTGAGTTTATGCTGAGGATCAAAAGGACGCTGTTCAAAAATAGAAGGGGTTTGACTTTGTCCCGTCACGGTCGGTTCTAGACGAACTCTATTTTCATCAAAAAAAACATCAACTGAGAGTTGTGGGCTGTCGATCACAACACGTAATAATTGACCTTGTAATTGATTGAGCTGAATGCGAGTAATCGCATCCAAATCAATCATATGATGAATGATACGTTCGACTGCACCGAGTGCTAAAATCGACCACATATCTTAAACCTTAAAGTTTGAATCCACGGTGAACAGCAACAATACCACCCGTTAAGTTATGGTAATCACAGCTTTGGAAACCTGCATTTTCCATCATCCCTTTAAGGGTACGTTGGTCTGGATGCATACGAATCGATTCAGCAAGATATTTATAGCTTTCAGAATCATTAGCAACCAGTTTACCCATGATTGGTAATGCGGTGAATGAGTAAAGATCATATAGTTTTGAGAAAGGCTCAAACACTGGCTTAGAAAACTCAAGAATCAATAAGCGACCACCTGGTTTAAGTACACGATACATCGCTTGTAACGCAGCATCTTTATCGGTCACATTACGTAAGCCAAAGCTGATGGTCACTAAATCAAAACTATTATCTGCAAATGGTTCTAACGTTTCAGCATTGGCAAGTACGAAATCAACGTTAGTACAGCCTGCATCAATCAGACGATCACGGCCGACATTTAACATTGATTCGTTGATGTCTGACAAAACGACATGACCTTGTGGGCCTACTTCACGGCTAAATACTTTTGCCAAATCACCTGTACCACCCGCAATATCAAGCACATGTTGGCCACGACGAACACCTGACATATTAATGGCAAAACGTTTCCAAATACGATGGATACCAAATGACATCAAGTCATTCATGATGTCGTATTTGCTGGCAACCGAATGGAAAACTTCTGCAACTTTTTGTGCTTTATCATCACTACTTACGGTTTGGTAACCAAAGTGTGTCGTTGCACCGACGTTGCCAGTATTGGCACCGCGGGGTAAGTTATATTTTGGGATTGAACCTGTTGAGGTCTGCGCTGCACCTTGTTGGATCGGCTGCTGCTGACCTTGTGGCGTGCCTTGTGGAAGGGGCGTGTTTAAGAAAGGGCTGACTTTGTCTGAACTTGGGTTTTGCTCAACTTCTGGGGTAGGCTGTTGGTTTTCGTTAGACATAGTTTTCTCCTAAACTTTCGCTCTAGCGGCACGAATCAGCAAGCATGATGACAGATTTTGTATTTTTTTACAGGCTTTCGCATGCAATTGTTATGAATAATATACAGAAAGTCACTTTCTCAAAAGTGTTTTAATTTTTCTTAAGATTTGAAAAGACTCATTTTTCTCTGCAACCTAAAGTGTCAGGATTGCAGAGAAATCAGCTCAGCCTTAGTTGCGGAATGGATTTGGGTGTCCTGCGTGGACTTTTTCAATGATCTCACGCTCTTTTTCGCTAAAGGTGTTGATAAAGGTTGCAGCAGACTTCATCGGTTTCATGGCTGCAAAACCTTCTTGGATAAACTCATACATACGATCAAATTGATACTTATGTGCAATGCCCTTACACATTTTAAAAGCAGCGTACATCATGGTTGAGCGCATATATTTATCAAGCGTAAGACCGAGCTCATCAAGCAACTGTAACTGTTCATAACGTGCATCGCCTTGATCAAGTTTGATTAAGGTTTGACGCATGATTTCATCAGTTAAGGGTGTTTCAGGAGGGTAATCTTGCAAGAGCTGTACCGCGACTTGTTCATCCAGTCGTGTCGCCAGAACAGCTAAACTGACTGATTTTGTGCCTGTCTTGATGGCATTTTCTGGCAAAAGATTTTCTGCTTTGTGGGCGTATTTCAGTAGCCGTTCGATTTGCTGTGCCATTGAATCAAAGTCTGGTCCACCATACAAACGATTTAAAAAATACTGGGCCATGAGTTGATTTTGAGTTTGGGCAAAAAACTCAGCATGAGTCTGTGCAATACGCTCTTTCATCCATGCCTGTACTTCATGCAATCTCTGTGCAAGCACAGGATCTTGGTGATAATTCAAAGTTTGATATTGTAATAAAAGATTATCAAATGCAGCGAGTTTTGACATGTTCGAACTCAAAGAAAATAAAACCATAAAATCATAGGCTGCATCATAACGGAGAACCATGACAGCATAAACTCTAAATGTTTAACAATTGGTCACTATGCTGCGATGACTACAGCAATCTACACAAACTGTACAAGGGTTATTCTGGGATCAATTCAGTTTTGGCTATACTGATTTTTAATATTAATAATGAGCCGCTTAGAGCAACAGATGAGTAAACAACAGCCAATATTTGAATTACGTGATGAAGATGAACTTTCTTTAGAGCTGATTGAAGCACAATACGCCTTAAAAAATAGCCGTGATAAGAAAAATGCCAAAAGTGTGTTGGTTTTAGTCAGTGGAATTGAACTCGCAGGAAAGGGGGAAGCGGTTAAACAATTACGAGAATGGTTAGATCCTCGCTATTTACGTGTTAAAGCAGATGCACCACAGTTATTGTCAAATAATCAAACTTTTTGGCAGTCCTATACCCGTTTTATTCCTGCAGAAGGGCAAATCGTGGTAATGTTTGGTAACTGGTATAGCGATCTTTTAACCACCGCGATGCATGTGTCCAAACCTTTGGATGAAAACCTGTTTGATGCTTATGTTGAGCAAATGCGGGCATTTGAACATGACTTGCAAAATAATCACGTTCATATCGTCAAAGTTTGGTTTGATTTATCGTGGAAATCGCTACAAAAACGTTTGGATCAGATTGATGCATCTGAGCAGCGTTGGCATAAGTTACATGGTTTAGATTGGCGTAACAAAAAACAGTACGATACTTTGCAAGGCTTGAGTCAGCGCTTTACCGATGACTGGTATATTGTCGATGGTGAAGATGAAAAGTTACGTGATCAATGCTTTGCGCAGTATTTACTACAGACTTTACAAGAGCTGCCTGAGCATCAAACCAAAGTCACACAGAAATGGCAACAAGCTGCGATACCAAAAGCGTTACTTGAACCTGAAAAAGCCAGTTTAGAAAAACAAGATTATAAAGATGAGCTGAGTAAGCTGACCAAGAAAGTGGCCGATACTTTACGCTACGATGAACGGAAAGTAGTGATTGCCTTTGAAGGGATGGATGCGGCAGGTAAAGGCGGTGCGATTAAGCGAATCGTGAAAAAACTCGATCCGAGAGAATATGAAATTCATACTATTGCAGCGCCTGAGCGCTATGAGTTACGCCGTCCTTATTTGTGGCGTTTCTGGAGCAAATTGAATGACGGTGGCAAGATCACCATATTTGACCGTACTTGGTATGGTCGAGTATTGGTTGAGCGGATTGAAGGTTTTGCTTCTACGGTTGAGTGGCAACGTGCTTATAATGAAATTAATCGTTTTGAAGAAAACCTGGTAGATAGCCAAACGGTGATTGTTAAAATCTGGCTGGCAATTAGTAAGGATGAGCAAGCACTACGCTTTAAAGAACGTGAACAAACACCACATAAACGTTTTAAGATTACTGAAGAAGATTGGCGTAACCGCGATAAATGGGATGACTATCTCAATGCGGCAGCAGATATGTTTAAACGAACCAATACTGACTATGCGCCGTGGTATGTGATTGCGACGGATGATAAGTATTCCGCACGAATTGAAGTATTAAAAGCGATTCTAAAACAACTCAAGGCGGATTAATCCACCTTGAGTTGCTACTGTATTTAAATTAATTGTTATTGGCCAGTTGTGCGTTATAGCTACGCTGTTGGCGGAAAATGATTAAAGTGGCAATCAAACTGGTGATCGCGGCAAACATCAGCCAAAAGGCGGGCATGCTTTTATTGCCTGATGTTTGCACCAGAAAAGTGGCAATCATTGGGGTCAGCCCACCAAAAATCGAAGTGGCAAAACTATAGGCAACTGAGAAACCAGCAATGCGAACCGAGCTTGGCATCATTTCAGCCAATGAAACCACCAATGCACCATTATAGAAGCTATATAACAATGAGAACCACAATAACACCATCAACATATGTGACAGGCTAATGGTATGGGTGAGCCAAGTCAGTAATGGATAAGCACTAATAAAGATGAGTATCGTGGTCGCGACTAATAAGGGCTTACGGCCAAATTTATCGGAGAGATGCCCACCGATCGGCAATAAGATAAAATTACTCAGCCCTACCATAATTGTAGCAATTAAACTTTCGCTACGCGTTAAATTCAAAACCTCTTTACTATAGGTTGGGGTATAGACCGTAATGAAGTAGAACATGGTAGTGGTGGTTGCCACCATACATACACCTGCCAACACAATTTTCCAGTTTGCAGCTAAGGTGCTAAGAATCTGTCGTGTCGTTGGATGTTCTTTTCTAGAAGCGAAAGCTTCTGTTTCAACTAAGGATTTACGCAACCAAAAAATAAAGGGAATGATGGCACAGCCGACAAAGAATGGAATGCGCCAAGCCCAAGCATCCACCTGCGCTTTAGTGAACACCACACTGACGATATAACCTAAAATGGCTGCAAAAATGACGGCAACTTGCTGACTTGCCGATTGCCAACTGGTAATAAAACCGCGGTTATGTGGTTCCGCAATCTCAGCTAAATAAACCGAAACACCTCCTAACTCAACTCCTGCGGAGAAGCCTTGAGCTAGGCGACCAACGAAAATAAGCACAGTCGCGGCAAAGCCGATACTGGCATAACTGGGGGTGAAAGCGATGATTAATGAACCGAAAGCCATGATGCTCAAGGTCACCATCAGACCACGACGACGACCAATACGATCGACATAAGGGCCAAGCACCAGTGCACCGATTGGACGCATGAGAAAACTGACGGCAAACACCAGAAAGGTTTTCATCAGTGCGGCATAGCTACTGTCTGAATGAAAAAAGGTTTCACCTATGGCTTGTGCATAGAGTCCGAACAGAAAGAAGTCGTATTGTTCAAGGAAGTTCCCGCTGGTCACGTTAAAAATTGAACGGACCCGAGAAGGGGATTGGCTATTTTGCACAATGACGCTCCATCATCTATTTATCATCGAGATGTGGAGGTTAAAAATACAATCTTTATCAAAGCTTAAAAAATTAAGTGAATATTAACGTATTTGTGTGGTTTTTTTATTGATCTGTTGCATCACTGTAAACATCTGCATTTTACAGTGATGTGTAAACGAGCCAAGTTGAGTCAAGCATTTTAATTTTAAGCCACAATGGTACTACGGCTTTTCTGCTGAATACGTTTGGCAAGGTTATAGCAATCTTGCACATGTGCTTCCGTGATTTTACGCATCATGAAGTAGCCTAAACTGGCCGCAACAAGTTGCCCGCCTAAAGGAATAAATTTAGTCACTTGCTTGGTCGCGATTTTGGTAAAGAAACCATTAAATGATTTTTTCATGGCAGTGCGTGCCACCACAAAACCTGAAAACTCAAAACCACGTTTACGCAACTCATCCCAGTGAATTTTTTTGGTTTCAGGATCATAAACACTGATATGTTCGGGTGCTAAGCCAAAACGTGCATTAATATCTGGAATGATTTGTGTCAGCATGCCCAAGTCGACGACAACATCAAAAAATGGAATGGGTACAATGGCTGCACCTGCTGACCAATAGGCACGCTTCTTGGCGAGTTCCAAACATTCATCGCGAATCTGTTCCAAGTTTAAACTTGGGTCAATTGAATCAGGAATTTTTTCAATTTTCATAAAGTTATACCTAAAGTCTATCCCTTGATAGTACATTCAATCGTATTGAATGGTGAAATTCAAAACAATTTTTTTATTGGATTGTGTGTTTAGCGTGACATAGTGATCTGAAGTTGTATAGTGATGATGATGGGCATTTTGGTAGAGCAAAATGGTGATTTATTAATGGGGTTAAATTAACGCATGGGTATTCATGTTATTCAAAGTCAACGCCTTGACGTATTATTGCAAGGTGTGATGGCATCAATCACTCAGCCGAGTAGCTCGCCCTTTCAGGTATTTAAAACCCAGCATTTTATTGTCCCGAGTCCAGCACAAGAACAATGGCTGACCCAAAAAATTGCAGAACAACAAGGCATGACTGCGAATTACCAATTCCATCAGCGCATTCGCGGTTTTCAATGGTATGCCTACCAGCAAGTTTTGGAAAATAAGGAGCAAGTCCGTAAAGCCAATATTCCACGCTTGATTTTAAAGTGGCGTATTCATCAAGCGTTACAGCCTTTCATTCAACCTGAACAGAATACTGTTGCGAATGAGCACCCCTTATATTCGATTGTGCAACGGATTTATGACAGCGCAGACCAATTACAACAAGGCACAGAAAAACAGCTTAAAAAGCAGAGCATGTTGTATTGGATCGCTGAGCAGGTTTCGCAACTTTTCAGCAACTATATGATTTACCGTGGTCACTGTCAGCGCGCCTGTCAAGGCAATTGTACATGTGCAGGTAACTGGCTATCGGCTTGGGGACAAAATCGTACTTTAGATATTGAACAACTGATTTCTAAAACAGACCAGCAAACCTCGGCATTTAGCTTACAGCAAACTGAACAGTTGGAAGCTTGGCAACGTTGGTTATGGCAACATTATTTCCATGATGATTTTGTCGAAATACAACGTATTGATGCTGACTTTTGGCAACATTTAGAGAGTGAAAAAACACGTCAGCAGGCCTTGGCCCAATTACCTAATCAGGTAATTGTATTTACGATTTTAGACTTACCGCCGAGTCAGCTGCAATTTTTACGTCGTTTAGGACAGTATCTAGATGTGGTGATTTTGCACTATAACCCATCGCAAGAATATTGGGCTGACAGTGTCGATCCACTCTGGAAAAAGCGTTATGACTTGGGGGTGAAAGAGCGATACATCGCCAAACATCCCAATGCCAGCGATACAGAGATTGCGGCATTCTTTGACAGTTTCAGTTTAGGTTTTAATGCTTTAAATCGTGAATCTCGACATCCTTTACTGACACGTCTAGGTAAACAGGCGCGGGATCATTTTTCCTTATTGTCACAACTGGCAACGGGAGAAGAGGGAAAGTGGGTCGATGCCTTTGTAGAGCAGTTTCCCGAAACGTTACTTGGAAAGGTCCAATCTGATATTTTCTACTTAGCTGAACCTCAATCTCAGCAATATGAACTTGCACCTGAGGATGAGTCAATTCAGATTCATGTTTGCCACTCTAGTGTGCGACAGCTTGAAGTATTAAAAGAGCAGTTGGTACATTGGTTGTCTCAAGCAGATGCTACACCGCGTCGCCCAAGTGATGTGCTGATTTTGACCCCGAATTTAGCTGAACTGGAACCTTTGATTCGAAGTGTTTTTCCAGCTGTGGCAAATGAACATGAGGTTTTTCTGCCAGTTAAAATTGCAGGGGTGGCACAGCTAGATGCCTTAAATGCTTGGCGTGCAGTACTTGGACGTTTGCAATTGACCCAAGGACGATTCAGTCAAGATGATTTTGCAGATTGGCTCAATCTTGCTGCAACTCAACAACGCTATGGGCTGGATTACACACAGGTACAGCGGATTTTAGCATTACTGAATGAGGCTGGTTTTAAGCGTGGTTTAGATGCTGAACATTTAAAACAGAGTCTCAGCGCTGAGGACCAAGACTACCGCTATAGTTTTAAATTTGCCTTAGATCGTTTGGCGCTCGGCATTGCCGTGCCAGCCCATGTGATGGTGCAGGACATTTTAAGTTATGCCTCAGTTCAACCGAGTGATTTTGAACTGATCGGGATTTTGATTCAGATTTATCAGGAGCTGTCTGCACGGCGTGACTGGTTGGTAGTACATGAGCAAGGACAGCGTTTGCCAGTTGAAGTCTGGTTGCAACGAATTAAACAGGATGTGCAAGAGTTCGAACAAACTGACGTTGTTGCATTAAAAGCTGTACGAGAAATTATTCAAAAACAAGAACGTATGCTGACCTTAGCCAACTATTATGGCGATGCTGATACGCAGTTAGGGCAAATATCTTTGCCTTTACCTTATATTGTTGAGGAAATTCAACGCACACTAGAAAGCCAGTCTGCACAAGTTGAACCCACGGGACAAATCACTTTTAGTCAGATTGGTCAAATTCGCCCGATTCCGTATCGCCTCATTGTGTTATTGAATTTAGATACGGGTAAATTCCCGAATCGGGACAGCCATATCCCCTTTGATTTGATGGATGTGTTACGGCAGCAATTAGGTGATCGTTCTCGTTTGGAAGATGATCAGGGGGCATTTTTAGATGCAATCTTGTTGGCGCAAGAGCAGGTTTGGCTGTTTTATAATGGCTTTGATATCAATGATGGTGAGGTTAGAGAGCCATCCAGTGTGTTGCAAGGGTTCCGCGAGCATTTGGCTTTGATTGTAAAGCCAACCCTCTCTAAATCTCTCCCTGAAGGAGATACTTCATTTGAAGAAAGTTTTCCTTTATCAGAAGCCGATTTAGCCGGGTTGGATGCTTTGCAAGTCCCAGCACAGCTTTATCCGCTATATCACTTACATCGTCTACAACCTTTTGATCCACTTGGTTTTGTTTCAGATCGCCCTGTGCGCTTTCAAGACCAATGGTTTAAGGTCGCCTCACAGATTCAGCAAACCAAAGGTGATCGACAAGCATGGGTTAATACGACAGTTGCTATTGAACAGAATGAAATGACCATTTTGGATAGTCAGCAATGGATTCAAGATGTCAGTTTCCCAGCACGATTGTATTTAAAAACTTTAGGGGTCGAAAATTTAACAGCCACTGAATTGGTCGATCAATCCGAACCTTTATTGCTGGATGGTTTGGGTAAATATGCAATTCGTCATTTTTTACAACAGCATGATGAAAAGCTCTCTCCAAGTGTCTTGCAGGACCAGTTACCCGTTGGAAAAGTCCAGCACAGTGCATGGCAGCAGAGTCGCTTAGAGCAACAACGACTGTTAGAGCGTCTGCAGTACTATGCACCAGTACCAACTGAAACTACACAACGTATTTGGCGTGTGTCTAAGCAGCTACAAATTGCTTGTGTGACACCGAAGCAACTCACACAAGACTGGGTCAGTCTTGATGCTTCCAGTGCGCGTGCGAAACGCTTTGCCAAAGTCTGGTTGGAATATCTGCTTTGGCTGACGGTATTGAATAGTGATACTGCCACGGATAAGCGGCGTATTGTGGTGTTTAGTGATCAGACCGTGATTTGTGAAGGACTAAGTTCTCAACAAGCGAAACACTATTTAGATGCATGGTTACAGCTTTGGCAAGATGCACAACAGCAACCTGTAGTCTTGCCTGCTGCCTTAGTGTTAAAGCCTTTAGAAAAGGGCAAGCAATATGAGTGGATTGAGTTGGATTCAACTCAGGTGTTAACTGAAGAGAGTCAAAAGCAAGTATTGAAGGACTGGAATGATACGGGTGATTTCTCTGGCTTTGACATGACTCAAAATGAGGCCTGCAAATTGCATCGAGATTGGCAGTTTATTTTGCAGGAGCAAGATACAACAGCTTTATTGCAGTATGCCTGCAACCATTACTCTTATGCCTTATATCAACCGATTTTTGAATTTTTACGGGTGGAGTAAGACATGAACCCACAGTATCCAGTGTCTTATCAGCCGATTGGTGATATTCAATTTGAAGGCTTGCATTTAATTGAAGCCTCAGCAGGGACGGGGAAAACCTATACACTTTCGAGCTTGATGGTGCGGATTTTCTTAGAAAAATATCTGCCCAATCAAGTGATTGCCACCACTTTTACCCGTGCCGCAGCGGCAGAACTCAAAAGCCGTATCCGTTTGCGTCTGGTCGAGATACTTGAGTATTTAGAACCCTTTCGTGATGTACTGGAACAGGACATTCAGGCACGAGCACTACAAGAGTCTGATCCGTTAAAACAGCAGGTCTTAAAAAACTTTGCACCACGAATTGCCTATGCCTGTGAACGGCTAAAACTGGTCATCGACCAGTTAGATGAATTGTTTGTCGGGACACTGGATAGCTTTAGCCAAAAGCTATTGCGCGAGTTTGCCTTTGAAAGTGGCAAAATCGAACGGGCAGAAATTACTGAGGATGCCAAAAGCTATACCCGTCAATTGATTCATGACGTGTTGCGTGAATGGATTCAAACCCAGCCGCAGCAAGTGATTAATGCCTTATATAGTGTGGGGGGACTAAAAAGTGTTGATCATTTTGTTGGGATGGTGGAAAGCTCACTGAACTTTAGTTCAGCCCAGTTTAAATTACCTGCCATGCCTGAAATTGAGTTGGCACAATTACAGCAGTGGCAACAACAAGCACAGCAGATTGACCTGAGCAGCTTGGTTGAATACTTTCAGTTAGACGGTGCATATTATGTGCATATTAATGGCGCTTCTTTCCGTAACAATGCCTTTCATAAACTGTTTACAGAGTCACTGCCGCTGTTATTAAAAGCACTCAACAGTCCTGACAATGTACAGGTTTTTGATGCTTACTTTGCCGACGCACGTGATGCAGTATTCAAGTTTTTAGACAAGTTTGAAGGGCAAAAGATTTTTAAGAAATGTCCTGCGGAAATTGCTGAGGGCTTTTACCAACATCCGAGCATTTTGCAACTGCAAAAGCTGTTTCAAGCTGTGCAGCAGACTCAGCAAGAATTTGAGCAGCTGCAAGTTTATCTAAAAGCTTATTTGTGTATTGAAGTCAAAAAGCGACTGCCACAAGTATTACAGCAAAAAGGCGAAACCACCTTTGCCCAGCAAATCAAAACTTTGTCAGAAGCATTAAAAGGAGAGCAAGGACAACGTTTTGCTGTTTTTGTCCAAGCTCGATATCCATTGATTCTGGTGGATGAATTTCAGGATACCAACCAAGATCAAGATGATATGTTGGCCAGTATCTGGCGCCATCCACAGCGTTACCAAAAAGGCTGCATGATTATGGTCGGCGACCGTAAGCAGGCGATTTATGGTTTCCGCGGTGGAGATATGCTGACCTTTCTGAATGCTTATCAGGATATTATGGCCAAACAGGGTCGTGAGTATAAGTTGGTGCATAACCACCGTTCGGTGAAAGAACTGGTTGAAGTGGTGGATGTGCTGTTTCAGCGTCAGATGGATTTTGGTGAGCAGGTTATGTATGACCCGATTCAAGCGGGTTCACGTCCACATCCTGCTTTGATTGAAAATGCACAATTTAATCCGCAACCTTTACGTTGGTTACAACTACAAGAAGGCAATGAGCAGGCCACACAGGTGGCATGGCAGATTCAGAACTTACTCAACCAATCATATTTAAAACAATTGTATTTAGCGGGTGATGTCCCGATTGCCATTGATGAAGATGATATTGCGATTCTTTCCCGTAGCCATCGTCAGCTGGATGAAGTGCAATATGTGTTAGAACGTATGGGGGTTCGGGTTAATCGGCCATCGAAACGCAGTGTGTTTGATTCCGTGATTGCTCAGGATGTCGGAGCTTTATTGACGGCATTGCTTCATCCATATGATGAAGCCAAACTCAAGCGGGCTTTACTGAGCCGTTTATTTGGATTTGATCTCACTCGACTATTGGCATTAGAGCAAAGTGCAGAAGGCTTGAGTTATTACATTCAGCAGTTTGATGACATTCGTGAAATGTGGCTGAATCAAGGATTTTTATCGGCATGGCAGCGTTGCTTAAATCAGTTTGGCCTTTGGCAGCAACTGGTTGCCACACAAAGTAAAGACAATGAACGTGCTGTGGTAAATTTACGCCACCTCACTGATCTCTTGAGTCAGCACAGTGAACATATACAAGGGATGCAAAATCTGTATCACTGGTATTTAAAACAATTAAATTCGCCAAGTGATCGTGATTGGGAGCTTGAACACAAGCTGTCCAGTGAAGCTGGTGTGCAACTGATGACCATTCATCAGTCCAAAGGCTTGGAGTTTAAAATTGTCTTTTTACTGGGGGCGAATAAGGCTTTTGCCGAAGTGCAGAAAACACTGAATTTTTCTACCACTGAAGTTCAATTACCAGAGACAGGTCAAATACGGACTCAACGTGTAGTGGCTGTGGCCGATAAAAACTTTTTACAGCAAACTGAATTGGATCAACACCAACAACGTGCTTTGGCTGAACAAAATCGTTTGTGGTATGTGGCATTGACGCGTGCTAGCCATCGTGTATATGCAGTGTTTGAACCTGAAAAAGGCGAAAAAAATAAGTTTTCAGGTTTGGCTTTTTGGAAGAATCATGGTGAAAATTTTCAGCATCTGTACAGCACAGACGCTGCTTTGATCTTAGAGCGACCACTGGCATTACAGGCACAGCAAGCTCAACAACAGCTTGCACTCTTGGCTCAGCCTTTACCTACACAGCGTTTTTATGCGCGCGGTAAAACCAGTTTTAGTTATTTGGCCCAGCATTTGAAACATAAGGCTACTCGGTCTGATCGTTTGGCGAATATCGATGCAGATTTTGAGCAGGCAGAAGATGAATTAAATCTTGTTGAAATGGATCAGACAGCAGGTGCTCAGCCGATTGCTTGGATTAAACAATTTTTCCCCAAAGGCACTTTGGCAGGCAATTTCCTGCATGAAATTTTTGAACAGATTGATTTTCAACAACCCCAAACATGGATTGAAGAAATTCGTCGTCGTTTTAAAAATACCTATCAAAGTTTATGGGTAGAGCTGTTGCAACAATATCAGCAGCATTTTCCTGAACAGGAGAATGAAGAGCAGCAACTGTATCAATGGATTGCTGCATGGTTAGCCGAAGTTCTAAAGACACCGCTCAATCAGGATTTTCAGTTACAGCAGCTACTAGCAGGGCAATATTTATCCGAATGTCCATTCTATCTGGCTTTATCTGATCGAGTACTGGCAATGCAACGTGTACAGCAGCTTTTTGTGGAATATGACATCGAAATGCCTGAACTGTTGGAAGCAAAGTCGGCTCGATATCTGAATGGTTCAATCGATTTGGTTTACTTCGATGGGCAGCGTTATCATATTGCCGATTACAAGAGTAATTATCTGGGTGCAGAGCAATTGGATTATCAGCAGGCTCAGATTGCTGAAAGTATGTCGCTGTCGAGTTATTGGCTGCAAGCAGCTTTATATTTGGTGGCATTGCATCGTTATCTGATGGTAAAACTGCAAAATTACGATATGCAGCAACATTTAGGAGGCGCATCGTATCTGTATTTGCGCGGGATGAATGGACAAGCTCAGCAGGGCTATTTCTATTGGAAACCTGAAGATGAGTTTATCTTACGTCTAGATGCGATTCTTGGATATTTCTCTGAGGATAAAACAGGGAAAATGGTGTAGATAAAGTGATTGAATTTAAATTAAACAAAAGCTTAGCTTGTGAATAACTCTGTTTATAACCTTGTGGACAAGCGTGTGGGTAAGTTTGAGGATAACTCTGTGGACAAACAAGTTGGTGATCAGTCAGCGCAAATGACATGGTTAAATATGTGGAGTAACTATCTCTCACAAGCACCATTTTCTCAAACTACTCAATCAGTTAACGCTGCACAAGTGTTGCAGCAACTGGTTGAAGCCAGTTTGCAAGGCGACAGTTGTATTGCAGCAGATACGACACAGATCGAAGCACTGGCTGATTTAGCAGTTTCTAGTGAAATTGCAGTGACTCAGGTTGCAGCATGTGTCTATGATCAGCAGGGCTTGGCATTATACCGATATTGGTCTTTAGAGCAACGCCTCGCTCAACAGATTTGCCGATTAAAGCGACAAACGATTCAGGTTGTTGATTCAGAAAATTATCAGGACTTACTCAGTGACGAGTACCAACAGGCTGCGTTAAAAATGGTACTGCAACAATGGCTGAGTATTATTACCGGTGGACCTGGTACAGGAAAGACCTATACTTTGGCGCGTATTATTGCAGCCCTTAACCAGACCATTCCTGATATTCGTATTGCCATGGCGGCACCAACAGGCAAAGCTGCACAACGGATGCAGGAAGCGCTACAAAACTCTTTTAACGATCCGAAATTATTAGATTCAGGACTTATCACCGAAGAGTTACGTAATCAAACTACCCAGACCTTGCATCGTTTATTGGGTATGGGCAACCGACAAATACCACGCTTTAATCAAAAACAACCTTTGCCTTATGACGTGATTGTGGTTGATGAAGCATCGATGCTGGATTTAAATCTTGCGACTTTATTATTTGAAGCTGTACCTGAACAATGTCGAATTATTTTGCTCGGTGATGCCAATCAATTGGCTTCGGTTGATGTCGGTTCAGTGCTTGCTGATCTACAGCAAGTGCCTGAATTAGCTGATAACCGAGTACAACTGCAAACCAGTCGCCGTTTCTCTGGTGACGCGAAGATTGGGCAATTGGCTCGATTTATTCAGGCTCAGTCGCATTCAAGTGAACCTGATTTAGTGCTATCAAAGCTAGAGATGGAAATCGTTAAAGCTGAATCTTTACAGGCGATTACGCTCAGTAAAGATATGCCAGACCTGATTCAGTTGGAGTACTTACCAGATCAGCAGCACGTTGATATCGAGTCCTATCAACAGAAATTAATGGAAGGATTTCAAAGCTATGTTGATGCCTTAAAAGGTTATCGCGATGCAGATGAGCCAGCAGCATATATTGAGCAGGTAATCCACGCTTTTGATGACTATCGAATATTAACTGCAGTTCGACATGGACAATTGGGCCTTGAACAACTCAATCGTTTTGCAGAGCATTGGCTCAATCAGCAACTGAAACAAATTACGGTGGGTGATTGGTATATCGGGCGACCTGTAATGATGACGTATAATGACTATCAGCTTGGAATTTCTAATGGTGATATTGGCATTTGTTTTAAACACCGTAGTCAAGCTCAGCAATTTGAAGTATTTTTTCCAAGCTTAAATAAATGGATTGCAGCGCATCGACTACCGCGCAGTATGCAAACGGCATTTGTTTTAACGATTCATAAATCGCAAGGTTCGGAATTTACCCATACGGCGATCGTATTAGATGCTCAAGCCGAAAAATTATTGAGTCAAGAGTTGATCTATACCGCAGTTACCCGTGCTAAAAAAGCAGTGACTATTTTGGCGGATCCTAAGGCCTTGCAACAGGCATTGACGATACGGACTGTTCGTCGGAGTGGTTTAGTGCAAAAGATCAATTTGAACAGATTGTGAACTTATTCTTTAGAATTCACTATTTTGTAAGTAAAGGCTTACAAGGATTCGAGATATTGTCGCTAGAGCAAGCGCAAGGTTTTTGAGATTATGTACACACAAAGAGCCTAGCACGGAAAGCTAGGTAAATCGCAAAAATATAATAATAACGTCGTATGACAGCGAACTTACAGTGAAGTAAGTGATAAAAGAGGAAACTTACAGCCGCTAAGCCTTGTAGTTTTGGGAGAGACTACAGGGCTTTTTTATTTTTATATCAAAATTTACTATCAAATCAACATAATCCATATACTTATTAAGGTATTCTGAGAAAAGATGAAAATTCATGCTTTCAGAATACAAGTCTATTTCGCTTCAATTAAAGGATCAAATAAAAGGAAGAAATATAAAACTTATTGTCTGACAATTTTTTGTTATTATTAAGTTAAATGTTATACAGACTTGTACGTTTTTTCTTACACAGAGATAAGAGAAATGCTATTTTTCTCCATAATCTAATCTGACAGAATAGTCGGTATAGGGAGAACGAATAGCAAGAGAAAGAATAATAAAAGAGAAGGACGTGGAGTCTGCATTCAGAGGGTTTGAATGGTATAGGAAAAAAGAATAAAACATAATAAAAATGAAGAAGAATGATAAGTTCAAGCGCAAAAGCCCAAGTTCAACTTGGGCTTTTTTGTGCGTGTGATTTTGGAGTAGAGACCTTAGACCAAATCTGTTTCGGTACGGTCAGTTGCGAACAATGAACGACGTTGATTTCTTGGAATCTTTGGGCAGTTGGTCGAGATTTGATAAAGTGTTTTTGCCAAGGCAGGTAAGTGAGTGCCCACTACCGATTTGCCTGTGGTCAATAGCGATACACTAATATCACGTTCAGGGTCAGCCCAACATAGAATATTTGAAAAGCCAATATGCCCAAAAGCTTGTCCTGTCATTGGACCAAATAAGCCGACAGGATTACTGCCAAGCATTGGACCCAAGGCATAGCGCATTGGTGCTAACAAGGTACGATCTAAGCTAACACCAGAGGTTGGAAGGGTTGAGCGGAATACCGTTTGAGCACTCATAATTTGTTTGCCCTGATATTCTCCGCCACTGAGGAGCATTTCAAAGAAGCGACCTGCTTGTTCTGCACTGGTATAGATGTTGCCAGCTGGGCAAATGGTATCCATGAAACGGCTATCATTGGTGACATCGACTGCAAGTTGTAGACCACCACCGAGTACATGATTGAGATAATGATCCGTTCCTAAACTTGGATGAATCCCTGTGGCATAGTTTAGGGCAACATCAGCACGATATTCAGGTTTTAAACCATAGTTGAAATAGTCCAGGCCCATTGGCTTTTCAATATTTTCAGCTAAAAACTCACGAACGCTTTGACCTGTTACACGTTGCACGATTTCACCGAGAATATAACCCGCAGTGACAGCATGGTAGGCAAGATGTGTACCAGAAGGAGAAACGGGTTTGGCTGCACAGAGCAGTTTTAATATATCTTCTTGGTTAAATAAAAGCTCAGGTGTGACTTCAGTGTCGATACGAGGAATACCACCACGATGGGAGAGTAGATGAAATATCGTGGCACGACGTTTACCATTGACGCCATATTCAGGAATGTAATAACTAATTGGATCAAGTAAATTGAGGTCACCACGTTCATCCAGCATATGAATCAACATCGCTGTGACCATTTTGGATGCCGAGAACAGGCAGACAGGTGTATCTGGGCTACCAATTTTGGCATCGGTCGCTAGACCATCCGGGGAATTGCCTTGCGCATAGCCAATGCTGCGATTTAAAAGAATTTGCCCTTGGCGGCGTAAACATAAAGTAATGAGGGGGTAATTGCCTGTTTTATATAGACCTTCAACGCTGTTCCATATCTTTTGAATTTGTCTTTCAGTCATGCCCCCCGATTCAGTCGCAACTTCATCTTTACTGCGAATCACTTGATTCAAGTCTTGTGGTACATAACAGGTATTGGTTGATAAAATTTTCACGATTCCCTCGCAATATTTTCGTTTTCTTTCTTCTCTGTCATAAATTGAAAACAGAACAAGGGTAGTGTGCCTATTTTGTTTAATGCTGTCAGCTGCCGAAATGCCAGCAAATAGAAAACATTTTTGCAATATAGCGATAGATCACTTAAAATAAGCGCCTTGCTGTAGTGATGCACGGCAGTCGGTTGGTTTCAACTGATCATTATCATTTTATTTTTGTAAGCATCTCGGAGAAATCGAATGGCTTTAACTAACACTGATCGCGCAGAGATCATCGCTAAATTTGCTCGTGCTGAAAACGACACTGGTTCACCTGAAGTACAAGTTGCTTTATTGACTGCTCAAATCAATGATTTGCAAGGTCACTTTAAAGAACACAAACACGACCATCACAGCCGTCGTGGTTTGATTCGTATGGTTAACCAACGTCGTAAATTACTTGACTACTTAAACGGTAAAGATCACGGTCGTTATGTTGCTTTGATCGGCGCATTAGGTTTACGTCGTTAATTCGATTTTACTTTGTTTTCGCTATTTCGCATGTTGCTATGCTTTATCGCTGAAAAGAGAGTTTCATCTAATTTATCTTAGATGACTTTAGAAGGGGCGCTTGTTCGCTCCTTCTTTGTGTTTAAATTTATTTAAAATTTTGATCTAGTGCGATGGCTTCTAAGCTTTGTCATTTATCTACACAGCAGTTGTAGTCTGAATGCCAAACCTTAGGGGTCTCACTAGAATAAAACTAGGAAAATATAATACATGTCAATGTTTAATATCGTTCGTAAAGAATTCCAATTTGGTCAATACCAAGTTGTTTTAGAAACGGGTCGTGTTGCACGTCAAGCAAATACAGTTTTAGTTACCATGGGTGGCGTGACTGTACTCGTTGCGGTTGTGGCTCAGCCTAAAGCAAAAGCGGGTCAAGATTTTTTCCCGTTAACTGTTAACTATCAAGAAAAACAATATGCAGCTGGTCGTATCCCTGGTGGTTACGGTAAGCGCGAAGGTCGTGCGTCAGAAGCTGAAACTTTAATCTCACGTCTAATTGACCGTCCAATCCGTCCATTGTTCCCAGAAGGTTATTTCAACGAAATCCAAGTTACAGCAACTGTTGTTTCTTCTGATAAAACTATGGATGCCGATATCGCTGCAATGCTAGGTACTTCAGCTGCCTTGTCGATTGCTGGTACACCATTCCGTGGCCCAATTGGTGGTGCGCGTGTTGGTTTAATCAATGGTGAATATGTTCTTAACCCGAACTTTGAACAACTTGCACAATCTGATCTTGACCTTGTGGTTGCAGGTACAGAATCTGCTGTGCTGATGGTTGAATCTGAAGCGAAAGAACTTTCAGAAGACCAAATGTTGGGTGCAGTTCTTTTCGGTCATGACGAAATGCAAATTGCAATTCAAGCAATTAAAGAGTTTGCTGCAGCTGCGGGTGCAGTTGAATCGACTTGGGTTGCTCCAAGCAAAAACGAAGCACTTCTTGAGCAATTGAAAACTGCTTTCGAAGCGAAAATTTCTGAAGCATATACGATTGCAGTTAAACAAGATCGTTATGCAGCACTTGATGCACTTTATGCAGAAGCAGTTGCACAGTTTGTTCCTGAAAATGACGAAACTGGTATTGCTGATGAAGTAAACGAATTATTTGAAGACCTTAAGTACCGTACTGTACGTGACAACATTTTGTCAGGTAAGCCACGTATTGATGGTCGTGATACCAAAACTGTTCGCGGTATCGATGTACAAGTAGGTGTATTAGGCCGTGCGCACGGTTCAGCACTATTCACACGTGGTGAAACTCAGGCCTTAGTGACAACGACTTTGGGTAATACACGTGATGCATTGATGGTTGATACGCTTTCTGGTACCAAAACTGACAACTTTATGTTGCACTACAACTTCCCTGCATATTCTGTAGGTGAAACTGGTCGTGAATCAGGTCCTAAGCGTCGTGAAATCGGTCATGGTCGTTTAGCGCGTCGTGGTGTTCAAGCAGTTCTTCCTGCTGCTGACCGCTTCCCGTACGTGATCCGTATCGTATCTGATATTACTGAATCTAACGGTTCATCTTCTATGGCTTCTGTATGTGGTGCTTCATTGTCACTTATGGATGCAGGTGTACCATTGAAAGCACCAGTTGCGGGTATCGCAATGGGCTTAGTAAAAGAAGGTGAGCGTTTCGCAGTTCTTTCTGACATCTTGGGTGATGAAGATCACTTAGGTGATATGGACTTTAAAGTGGCAGGTTCTGCAAACGGTATTACTGCACTTCAAATGGACATCAAGATCGAAGGGATTACTGAAGAGATCATGGAAGTTGCATTAAACCAAGCATTTGCTGGCCGTATGCACATCTTAAATGAAATGAACAAAGTCATTTCTCGTGCTCGTTCAGAAATCAATGCACATGCGCCAACGTTTGAAGTGATCAACATCAACCCAGACAAGATCCGTGATGTAATTGGTAAGGGTGGTGCAACGATCCGTGCAATTACAGAAGAAACTAAAGCTGCGATTGATATCGAAGATAACGGTACTGTACGTGTATTTGGTGAAACTAAAGCAGCTGCAAAAGCTGCGATTGCGAAAATCCAAGCACTTACTGCAGAAGTTGAACCAGGTACAATCTACGCAGGTAAAGTGATTCGTATCGTTGAATTCGGTGCATTCGTCAATATCATGCCAGGTACTGATGGTTTACTTCACATTTCACAAATCTCAAATGAGCGTATTGCGAATGTGACTGACGTATTAAAAGAAGGTCAGGACGTTAAAGTACAAGTTGCTGATGTCGACAACCGTGGTCGTATCAAGTTGACAATGAAAGACATTGAACAGGCTTAATGCTAGCAAGCATTTTGCTTAAAAAAAGCGCATTGTTTTAACAATGCGCTTTTTTATTAAGTGAATGATTGTTAAAGATATAAAAAACAGAAACTATAAGCATAAAATTTATTTATATTAGACATTAGTCTAAGGCTTTAATTGTGCGTGCTGCAATTAACGTAGAATTCCCCAAATTTCCGTGCCTGCCTGTGTTTATGTGGTTTTAAATAGACAGTCGGAAGTCTATTTGTTCATCTCAATATGAAGGAATATCGCACATGCTTGTCGATCATGTCGCCACAGGTCAAGATGACCAACAGCCTCCCAAGAAACCAAAGTTTTATCAGATACTCTATGTGCAAGTGATCTTCGCGATTGTCGCGGGGATATTGTTAGGTCATTTCTTCCCAGAATTGGGTGAAAGCTTAAAGCCACTAGGCGAAGCGTTCATTAAATTAGTTAAAATGATTATTGCTCCTGTAATTTTCCTGACTGTTGTGACGGGGATTGCAGGCATGAAAAACCTCGGCAGCGTTGGTCGAGTGACAGGGAAGGCGATGATCTACTTCCTGACGTTTTCAACCTTGGCGTTGATTGTCGGTCTGATCGTCGGAAACGTGATTGAGCCTGGTCATGGTTTGAATATTGATCCAAGTACCTTGCACAGTACCAAAGTTGATGAATATGCAGCAAAAGCGCACGAGTCAACGATTACGGGCTTCTTGATGAATATTATTCCAGATACATTGGTCAGTCCATTTGTATCAGGTCAAATTCTTCAAGTCCTCTTTGTAGCGGTGTTGTTTGGTTTGGCTTTGGCAAAATCAGGTGATTTAGGTCGTCCAGTCACTGATTTTCTACAGCAGCTCACCACGCCAGTATTTACCTTGGTCGGTATGTTGATGAAGTTTGCGCCAATTGGTGCATTCGGTGCAATGGCATTTACCATTGGTGCTTATGGCATTAGTTCAATCGGTAATTTGATGTTATTGATTGCAACCTTCTACATTACCGCTTTACTGTTCGTGATTATCATTTTGGGTGCAGTGGCGCGCTATAATGGTTTCTCGATTATTGATCTGATTCGTTATATTAAAGACGAACTTTGGTTGGTGCTCGGAACGAGCTCATCTGAAGCGGCATTACCGTCATTGATGGCGAAGATGGAAAAAGCAGGCTGTGAAAAGTCGGTTGTTGGTTTAGTCATCCCAACAGGTTATTCATTTAACCTTGATGGTACTAATATCTACATGACATTGGCGGCATTGTTTATCGCTCAGGCTTGTAATATTGAATTAACTCTTACTCAGCAAATCACGATTCTATTGGTGGCTATGCTCAGTTCTAAAGGTGCTGCAGGGATTACAGGTGCAGGCTTTATTACCTTGGCTGCAACACTGTCGGTTGTTCCTGCAATTCCAGTCGCGGGTATGGCACTGATCCTTGGTATTGACCGTTTCATGTCAGAATGCCGTGCATTGACTAACTTGGTCGGCAATGCTTGTGCAACAATCGTTGTGGCAAAATGGGATAATGCTTTGGACAAAGAACAACTTGATCAAGCCCTTAAATATGGTGTGGTTGAGAAGAAAGAAGTGTAATCTTCCTGAGATTAGAAAAAGCCTCCATGCTTCGCGCATGTGGGGCTTTTTTATTGGATATCGTTTTTACTCAGTAATAGCCGTAGCTTTTTATCTGGCTTCGTGGCAGCATTTCTTTAGCGATCGCAACTCTTATTGTCTTATGCAACTTTATTATTTTTATCGTCATAACAGTGAAAATACAGTTTTTATTAGTGCGGAACAACAAACAGAACATACGCTTGAGTTTTTATGGGTGGATAGCTTAAGACAAGATTTAGTCAATCATACTGAGTCTTGGCAGAAGAATATTTATGAATATACAGGGCTGGTATTGAATGAATTCCATCTGCGGGATTTACTCAATATCGAGCATCCTTGTGCATTTGATACGGTGGAGGAATATGACCTGTTGGTGTTCCGCAAACTAATCAGCCCAGATGACCAGATTTTGGCAAATGAGAATGCTTCAGAATCACATGAAAGTGTTTTTGGTTTAGCGACCACACCGATGAGTTTTATCTTAACGCCAACCGTCTTGGTGAGTGTGAGAGAGCAGGGCAATCAGGCAGTAGAAAGCTATATTCAACGTATTCAAACGATTATGGCGCGACCGATTGCCGAGCAGAATAAACCACGTAAGTTAGCCAGTACACCTGCGGATTTATGCTTGCGTTTACTGAATAGCATGATTGATGGCTATCTGAATTTACGCACGCCCTTAACTCGCCGTGTCGAATATTGGCAACAGCAACTCTTACAGGGCAATCGCCGTTTTAAGCAGTGGCATCAATTGTTTCACGAAGATATGGCTTTCCAGCAAATTGAAAATCTCTGTGAAGAGCAGATCGAGACTCTACAAGAGTTTAGAGATGAACTGGTCGATAATTATCATCATGTTGTGGGTGAGCATAAGCATAAAGCACAAGACATCTTATTGGTGCGTCTGAATGATTTAATGAGCCATGTCGAGCGTGTACAAAAGCATACCTTGCGCTTAAGAAATGCCATTCAATCAGCTATCGATTTACACTTCTCTGCGATTGCCAATCAAACCAATGAAAACATGCGTATCTTGGCAATCATTACCGCGATATTTGCGCCACTGACGTTGCTAACAGGCGTGTATGGTATGAACTTTGAGTTTATTCCAGGGCTGAAGTCACCTGTTGGCTTTTGGATCATGCTGGGTGTGATGCTGATGAGTACCATATTCCTGCTGTATTATTTTTATCGACAACATTTGGTTGGGCGTGGTGAACGAAGTGTGATTGATTTGTTGGCCCAGCAGCATCGGCAGCGTAATTTTAATCTGCTCTGGTTTTTGGATTATGAACCGATTAAGCAAACGCTGAAAGAAGTGGAGAAAATGACCAAGCTGAAATAACAGATTTCGTTCAAATATCTCATTGTTAAAAAGTAATTTTTAGCGGAGTCATACTGAGTTCTCATCTATTCTCTGGATTAACTACTTCGTCTTGCACTTCACCAAAGCTTTAATCGCTTTGGTTCGTTCAGGCTCGCCTTACTTTGGTTTCGCCCAAAGTAAGCAAAGGCATCGTCATCCACATGAGGAGCGACTAAAGCTCAGCAAGGTTCACTTTTGATACCATACTCACAGCATAGCTGTTCGTCTTGCGCTTCAGACAAAGCAGTGCTTTGTTTATCTTCGCTCAGGTTGTGGATGACCCTCTCGAGTATCAGGTTTTATCTAGTTGTTCGTTAAATTAAGACTATTGGTTAATGAAAATGCTTGAGCTGTTTACGTAGCTGTTGCACTTCATCAATTAAGTCCAACATCACAGCCACAGCCGATAGGCTTGCATCAAAGTCACGTTGTAAACGATAAGCACGTCTAGCCCGACTGACATCTTCGCCGATAAACTGATAGCTTTGAGGTTCTACAGAAATTTGTAAAATATCATAATCAATCAGTTTTAATACCCAGTCGATGCTTTGACCACATGCCTCGGCAAAGTGTTCAAGATCAAGAGCCAATTGTTCATCAATGATTTCAACTTGGCTGTGACCGTCATATTGAATTTCTTTGTATTGAATGGTTGTCATGATCTTACTCCTTATGAGGCGCGAGGTCGGAATGAAGCAAATGCATCGGCAAATTGTTGATAAGCTTGCTGATCTTGCTCATTGTGTACTGGCGGTAAAACAATATTAATGATTAGGTACAAATGTCCTGCAGTTTTGTTTGGAATTCCTTTGTCTTTTAAACGTAGTTGTTGCCCATTTTTTGCATTTTTGGGTAAATTTACTTTGAGCTGTCCAGCAGGGGTGTTGAGTTCGATACTTTGCCCTATACCTGCTTCCCAAGGACTGACATCAATCGTTTGATAGACATCAGCACCTTCAACACGAATTCGATCAGTGTCTTTATATTGAATCTCGATATACAGATCACCATTTTCACCGCCGTTAACACCAGTTTGACCTTGACCATTGAGGCGGATTTGTTGACCTTCTTTCATGCCTTTTGGAATTTTAACTTCCAAGGTTTTACGTTGTACCTCAGGTTCACCATAGACGTTATAAGTTGGGATCTGTAAGGTAATTTGTTGGGTTGAGCCGTGATAGGCAATATCTACGTCAATTTGAATACTGGCGTGTTGATCTTCACCACGATAACTACGTTGCTGGCGCTGTGAACGTTGTTGTCCACCACCAAAGCCTGAACCAAAGCGACCAAATAAATCTTCAAAGCCACTAAAGTCGGCACCTTCACCTGAGCTTTGACGATAGAACTGTGAGCCATCAAAACCACCACTATGGTTACCTTGACCAGTATGAGAAAAGCCTTGAGGATGATCCAGCATTTGGTCATATTCTGCTTTCTTGGTGCTATCACTTAGGGTGTCATAGGCAACATTGATGGCCTGCATTTTGGTTTCTGCATCGGCTTCTTTGCTAATGTCAGGATGGTATTTACGCGCCAGTTTTCGATAGGCTTTTTTGATTTCATCTGCTGAGGCATCTCTTGAAACACCTAGCTCTTCATAATAATTTTTTGCCATGATCTGTAATAAAGATAATTATGTGTTTATTTCATTATGAAACGAATCCAAGAGATTTCAATAGATTCGATTGTATAAGACTTGTTTTTACGTACGGAGATTGATTGCACAAATATCGCAATAAAATTGAAATTAATGAATGCTAAGTTCTAATACAATTTTGGTTTTTTAAGTATTGATCTGATGGCGTGCATAATGAGTAGTTATTGTATTGCTCACATATCTATCAATACGTGTATGTTCATACATAAGTGGAAAAATAATGAAAAAAGAAATAAATACAGAGATATTGATTCATGCTTCAGCCAAGGAAATCTGGAATGTTCTCATGGATTTTGACCGTTATCCCGAGTGGAACCCATTTATCATTCGAATAGAAGGTCATAAAGAACTGGGTGGTGAACTGAAAATTGTGCTGCAAAGCGCTGGTGAAAGTACGATGAACTTCGTGCCTTTAGTTGTTGAGAATAAACAAGCCGAAAAATTTGCATGGCATGGCACATTACTTTTCAAGCAGCTGTTTAATGGTATTCATTGTTTTGAACTCATTGAAGTTGCAGAGAAAAAAACCTTGTTCAAGCATAGTGAGACCTTTAATGGCTTTCTCGTGAGGTTTTTGGGCAAAGAACTGAAGAAAACTGAGCAAAACTTCCACTTGATGAATGAAAGTTTAAGGCAACGTGTCGAAAGTGAGTTCCCCAGTTCATGATTTGCTCGGTTTAGAAAGTATCAATCAGACCATAGACTGCAATTAATACCAACAAGATACCACACAGTCCCAAAATCTTCGGATAGACACTGCTTTGAGAGAGGCGGCGGAAGAATAAATACACCAAAGACAGGGTCAGGAAATCCAAGATAATCCATGTGATTGTAAGTAAGCTTAAACTGAAGTTGATGTTCGGTGAGATATGAATGAACTGTGGGAAAAAAGCCGAAAAGAAAATAATGTCTTTCGGATTTGAAATCCCGACAAGAAAACCTTTTTTAAAGCCACCGCTTTGAGCCGATACTGTTTGAATGGCGGTTGGATGGGGAGCCTGAAGCACTTCTTTAATGATGCTGTAACCCAGATAGGCGATATAGAGGCAGCCCAATACCCGAATGGCTTTTAGGTAATTCTCATCAATAGTGAGAAAGCCTTTTAATATTAATACTGAAATAAAAATCAGAATTAAAGACGCAAAATTGGTTCCAAAAATGGTTTGTAATGCTTTTTTATAGCCGCCTTTTAGGCCTGCACTGGCCACCAAAATCATCACAGGACCAGGGGTCGCAATCAGCACCACCACACTAATGATAAACAGCAAATATTCGAAGTAATTCATATGGCAAAGTTAGGGTCTATGTTATTGGGAGATTTGAACATTGTTTTATCGCATAGACCTTAATACAAAATAAAAAAAGACGGAAGCCCGTCTTTTTTATTTTTTAACATTTAGTCAATTAACTTAAATGTTCACCGAACAAACCTAAAGCTTCTTCTGCAGTAAATTCATAACGTGTATTACAGAATTGGCAGTCCATCTGGATTGGGTTTTGTGCTTCTAAAGTTTCATGTACTGCGTCAACACCGATTTGAATCAATGCGTTGGCACAACGTTCTTTAGAGCAAGTACAGCCGAACTTTAACTGCTCAACCTCAGGCAAACGCACTTCTTCTTCGTTATACAAGCGGTAGAGGATTTCATTTGCAGGCAGATCGGTTAGCTCTTCTGGTTTTAGAGTTTCAGTGAGCATGGTTAAACGTGGCCATAGATCTTCATCTACAAGCTTTTGCTCTTCTTCATCATTACGAGGAAGAAGTTGAATCAATAGACCACCCGAACGTTGCTTATTAGTTGCCAATACAATATGCGTTGGAATCTGTGCAGACAGATCATAATATTGTGTTAAGCAACCTGCTAAAGTAGGTTGCTCAAGTGGTACGATCCCTTGATAGCGTTCGCCGTGCTCAGGTTCAATATTGATGAATAATACTGGATTGGTAAGCGCAGCAAGCACGGTGCGACTGTCTGATCCTTCGACAAAGCGAGGATCTTCTTCATAATCTGCCAAGGCACGAACTTCACCTAAATGGTTACATTCAGCCATGGCCCATTTGAATGTGCCTGTAGCTTGAATCTGTAAACTAATACGGCCACGAATCTTCAATGTGCTGGCAAGTAAGGCAGTTGCACTTAACATTTCACCCAAGAGACTTTGTACCGCAGGCATATATTCACGTTGCGCCAAAATAGTTTGTAGTGCTTCTTCCAAATGAACTACTTCACCGCGAACAGGACAGTCTTCGATAAAAAAGCGTTGGCGTAAATCAGACATATTTTTCTCCAGTACCCCCTAAGGGGAAACAAAGCAATAGATTGCTTTGAAAAGCACTTTGGGCTTTATAAAAAGGTGCATGGTTATGCAGTCAATAATGGTGTCAGTTTGCCAAAACTCAAGATGTTTCATTGAGTGAATTTGCATCACTTTGTGTGTTTTGATTATTGCTCGCACGATCGACAGCTAAAGTTTTTGTATTTGCAAATAAATACTCAAGTTCTGCAATCGCACTTGGATAGTTTTCAAGGACATCTTGTTGATCATATGCCCAATGTTGTTGGGTCAAAAGCTTTTCATCTTCTTGCTTAAATCGTTCAATTTGAATATGCGCATCTTCAACTGACAAACCCGTTTCAATCAATGCTTGTTGTGCCATATTCAAAGATGAGGCATAGGTTTCACGCCAAATATATTCAACCCCTAAACCATTGAGTAGATGGGCATGATGGCGATCACGTGCTCGTACAAACAAGGTCAAATCTGGATAATTCAAACGCAGATGTCGGGTCAGATTCATACTGTCTTCTACATCATCAATTGCAATCATCAGTAATTTGCAATATTCGATGCCAGCAGCACGTAAGTTTTCGACTTGGGTGACATCGGCATCAATAAAACGATGTCCATATTGCTCAATAAAATCAGCATCAGTTTGATTGCTGTCAATCACACTAAATTGCTTGCCTTGCGCATGTAATGCCCGCGCGATGACTTGTCCAAAGCGGCCAAAACCGACGATAAGAATTGGATGTTGTGGAACCTCTGCTTCAGTCACAGCAACTTTATTGTTTTGTAGCATCGGAAAGATTTTTGAATCAAATAACCAATACAATAACGGGGTGAATAACATTGAACCCAATATGATGAGGAAGGTGGCTTCCAATAGGTTTTTTGCCAGTAAATTTTCACTTTCTGCCAGCTTGAGTAAAATAAAACTGAGTTCACCACTTTGAGCCAATGTGATTGCAAACAGGGTACTGAGCTTGGCATGGCGTTGTTGGTAATAGCTGATCGCTGTAACAACAGCAGCCTTGATCACAACTAAACCAAAGATTGATGCGATGATTAATAATGGTGTTTGGATAAGGGGTTGCAGTGAAAGACCCAAGCCAATGGCCAGAAAAAATACACCTGTTGTTGCATCTTTAAATGGTTCAAGAATACGCTCAACTTCACTTTTAAATTCTGTCTCTGCGAGTAATAAGCCCCCCAGAAATGCACCAATTAGAATATGGATATTTAAAATATCCATAATTAAGATGACCGTAAGTAGCACCAATAAACTGAGCACAGGAATGAGATGGATACTATTTTTCTGTGCTAAGAAACGAAATGCTGGACGAACTAAATAACGGCTGGCTAAAAATAGCCCTGAAAACGTCGCTATAATTGCTGCAAAATAGGCTATACCGTGCCGTGTAGAAGTCGTGTCTTCGAGTAATGGGAATAACACAATTAAGATGACGGCAACAAAGGCTTGAAACTGTAAGGTAGCTAAAGTTGCTTGTCCTAGTTTGCTGTTGAGTTGCTGTTTTTGTTGTAAAAGTTGCTGCGGTAAGATGACAGCGGAAAGCGCTAAAGCAAATCCGAGCATCAGACTGGTTAGTACATCATTCAACAGTAAAAAACACATGACAATCAGAAGAGCTGTGATAATACTAAGTTGTAATCCGCTGTTTTTTAAAATGCCTCTACGCTCGAGCCAAAGTTGTTGTGGTCGAAAAGCAAAACCGACAAAGAACATGACTGCAATCATACCAAAATTTAGCAATTGCTCGATCAGTTGAGGATCTTCGATCAAGCCAGAAACACTGGAGCCAAGTAACAGCCCTGCAATGAGGTAACCCAAAACAGTGGTGGAGGCATAGCGTTTTGCCAATGGAGCAAAAATTAAAGTTGCAGCCAGTAATAAAATAATCGGTAGCAGTAAAGACATTGAATGCCTCAAATTTTTCTATTTTATCTAGACTAACTCAAATGAGTCGTCTGTAAAAATATGATATTGGATAACGTTCGATAACTTGAATAAGCTCAGATTCAGCTTTTAACTAAACTCTTGTGGATCAACATCAATCGAGAGTCTCAGTAGATGCTGACGAGGTAAGTGTACGACGTGTTGCCACCACTGGCGTAAATAAAAATGCAGTTTTGCTCGATCACTAGACAAAATCACCATATGTGCACGATATCGGCCTGCTTTACGTTCCATCGGTGCGGGAATCGGTCCCCAAATATCGACGATCTCGCCCGCCATTGCTCTCAGTTGTTGGGCAATATCTGCTAAGAATTGTTGGCTATAGTCGCGATCTTTAGATTCGACCCGAACCAATACTGCATAACGATAGGGTGGTAACATCGCGATTTTGCGGTCAGCCAGCATTTGCTTGGCGACAGTACGATAGTCATGCTCAATCAGGGTGGTTAACATCGGGTGATCAGGGCGCAGACTTTGTAAATAGACACTGCCTTTATGCTCACCGCGACCAGCACGGCCAGCCACCTGTACAATCAGTTGTGCGGTTCGCTCAGGCGCACGTGGGTCGACACTGAGTAGTCCTGCATCAATATCTAAAATCGCGACGAGTGTCACATGCGGGAAATGATGTCCTTTGGCCAGCATCTGTGTACCCAACAAAATACTTGGCTTATTTTGCTGAATACGATCATAAATTTTCTGCCAGCTACCCACTCGGCTGGTACTGTCACGATCGACCCGAATAACTTCATTGTGAGGGAATAGTTCTTGTAAGTGTTCTTCAAGTTTTGCTGTGCCTGCACCAATCGTTTTTAAGCTTTGTTTTTGGCATGCGGGGCAATGATCTGGAAGACGATTGATTGTGCCGCAATGATGACAATGTAAATAATGATAAGGTTGAGAGTGCAAGGTAAAATGCGCATCACAATGCGGGCAGTTGGCTTGCCAGCCACAGCTTTCACACATCAGAATCGGTGCATAACCACGTCGATTCAAAAAGATCAGCACTTGTTCTTTACGTTCTAAAGTATGCTTGATCTGTTCAATAAGGGTTTGGCTTAGACCATGCTTCTTTTTTGCAATCTTTAAGTCCACCACATACATCTTCGGTAGTACCGCTACGCCTGCGCGTTGATTCAATTCAAGCAAATGTAATTTGCCCGATTCTACCAAGTGATAACTGTCGATGCTGGGTGTGGCAGAGCCGAGGATGACAGGGCAGTTTTGCAAATGACCACGATATAAAGCGACATCGCGGGTGTGATAACGGAAACCTTCTTGCTGCTTAAAGGAAAGATCATGTTCCTCATCCAAGATGATTAAACCAAGCTGAGGAAGTGGGGTATAAATTGCGGAACGTGTGCCAATAATAATGGAAGCTTTGCCTGTTTGCGCATGTTGCCAAGCTTGTAGGCGTTTCGAGTCATTTAAGCCCGAATGCAGTAAGGCAACATCACAATGAAAACGTGACTTAAAACGAGCCACCGTTTGTGGAGTTAGACCAATTTCAGGGACCAGCACCAAGACCTGCTTGCCTTGTTTTAATACTTCATGCATGACTTGCAAATAGACTTCAGTTTTACCACTACCAGTCAAACCATCAAGTAAGAATGCTTGATAGTGATGTTGTGCTTTAAGGATCTGTTGAATGGCTTTTTTCTGATCCTCATTGGGAGTTAATGGTACTTGAGCCAGTTGCACAGGCGTTGGTGTGAAATCATGGGGTTCCAGACAGCACTCAACCAAGCCCTTCTTTTCCAGTGCTTTCAGGGTTGAAGTTTCTACACCACTCAGGTTTAAAACATTTTCAGTGGCGCCGTGTGGATGAAGTTTTAAAACTTGATAAGCATCATATTGCTTCTGAGATCGTTTTAATAAAGAGGCTGGGTCTTGATGCGGTGTGATTTTCCATAAATGAAACAGGATATCTAAGGCACGCCCTTGTCTTAATAAGGTAGGTAGGGCACTTTGCATTACCTCGCCAATCGGGAATTGATAATATTGTGCTGACCATGTCAACAAAGTTAAAACTTGTTGGTCTAGAATTGTTTCCTGATCGAGTAATTCTGTGATGGCCTTAAGTTTGAATTGTCCTGTAAATACTTCGTTAGGATCAACTTTCTCTGTAATGATCCCAACAAGATTCTGCCGACCAAAAGAAATCGCGACACGTGCACCGATTTGAGCTTGGGCGTACTGTTCAGCACTGACCGTATAGTCAAACGTGTCGTATACATAAACGGGTATTGCAACTCGAATACGGTACAAAATAGCGTTAGAATTTTCGGTAGGCATATAGGCTTCATTCATGGGTAAAATGGCATGACTGCATGTCATGGAATTATGCTAAAGTGCGAAGTGTTATGTCGATGAATTTCTTGTGAAACTCTCAGGTTTCATTTCAAACACGGATGCAACTGTAACAACAACTATTTTGGGACAATTAGAACAGAACCATGCCTGCTTATCAATTTACTGCGCTTGATGCCTCTGGAAAGCAACATAAAGGTGTGCTGGAAGGGGATTCTGCACGCCAAATTCGTCAACAGTTACGCGATAAAGCATGGACACCCATTGCGGTCGATGCAGTTGAGCAAAAGGACAAACAGCAACAACGCTCATGGTTTAAAAAAAGCTTTAGTGCCTATGATTTGGCATTAATGACCCGCCAGCTTTCTGTGCTAGTTGCAGCAGGTATTCCATTGGAAGAAGCCTTGCGTGCAGTGAGTAAGCAAAGTGAGAAGAGCCATGTGCAAAACCTATTAATCGCTGTACGGTCTAAGGTCTTGGAAGGACATTCACTGGCAAAAAGTATGCAGCAATCGGGGCGATTTCCTGAGTTGTATATTGCCACCGTTGCTGCAGGCGAGCGCTCAGGTCATCTTGATTTAATCTTAGATCAGTTGTCGGATTACACCGAAAATCGTTTTGCCATGCAGAAGAAAGTACAGGGTGCGATGATCTATCCGATAGTACTGATGCTGATGTCTTTCGGGATCGTGATGGGTTTGATGACCTATGTCGTACCTGAAATCGTCAAGACCTTTGAACAAAGCAAAGAAGCCTTGCCTTGGATTACGGTTGCCTTGATGAAAGCCAGTGCTTTTATTCGACATACTTGGCTGGGTATGCTCATTTTAGCCTTTATTGCCATTATCCTATTTACCCGTTTTTTAAGAACCACGGCAGGGCATTATGCATTTGACCGCTTAACGCTCAGATTGCCACTATTTGGTAAACTTTCGCGTGGTATAAATGCGGCACGTTTTGCTAGTACCTTGTCGATTTTGACCCGTTCTGGTGTGCCTTTGGTTGAAGCATTGCGTATTGGTGCCGAAGTCAGTAATAACTGGGTGATTCGTGATGCGATTGAAGTGGCGATGGAGCGTGTAACAGAAGGTGGTAATTTGGCAACACAATTGGAGCGTTGCGGTTATTTCCCACCAATGATGGTACAAATGATTCGAAGTGGTGAAGCGTCGGGTGAGTTGGATCGTATGTTAGATCGTGCATCGACCATGCAAGATCGTGAGGTGACTACCTTTATTTCCACTTTACTGGCGTTACTCGAACCCTTGATGCTGATTTTTATGGCAGCAATTGTATTGGTGATTGTGATTGCGGTAATGTTGCCAATTATTAATATGAACAATATGATCTAATGAGTGACATGTAAGAGATGAATATGAATAATTCAATGGATAAACAAAATGTTGGACGTAGCTTGAATGCTTCTCCTGTTGCGGAATCTTGCAACTCAGAGTCCGAGTATAATCTTAATCCTGCCACTCGAAGCATAGCTTCTCCTCTTGCGGCACGTTCGAGCGTTGCTCGAATGAATCGTGCCTCAGGATTTACACTCATTGAGGTGATGGTTGTTATTGTAATTTTAGGCGTTCTTGCTGCACTGATCGTTCCAAACGTGATGGGCCGTGGTGAAAAAGCCAAAGTGGATACCACCAGTATTACCTTAAAAGGTGTCGCGGGTGCTTTAGATCAATATAAATTAGATAATGGTCGTTATCCATCGATGCAAGATGGTGGTTTAGATGCGTTGGTGAATCAGCCCGCGTCTGCGAAAAATTGGTTACCGGGTGGTTATGTCAAAGGCGGCTATCCAAAAGACAGTTGGGAAAATGATTTACAGTATGTGATCCCAGGTCGTGAAGGTCGGGCTTTTGATTTATATTCGTTTGGTGCGGATGGTAAAGAAGGTGGCGAAGGCAACGATGCTGATATTTATTATCAACCATAATACTTGAATAAAATATCACTTCACTTTTGGATTAAATAAATAGAGAGTGAAGTGATAATGTTTCTTAATTAGAAATAATAAACTAACTGTTTGAAAAATATAAAATGAATAAAATGTTGAATATGTGAGAGTTATAATAAGAATTATTCCCATATTTAATAGTTACAAGAAAAACAAATTATGCAGAAAAATAGGCTATTTCTTGAGGCAAAAGCTTTGCATAATAAATTCAAGCCATTGAAATAAGATGTGGAGATCAGATGAAAGCATTTTTTGTATTGGATGAACTGAATCAGTTTCATTGGGCAATGCTTAAATCTGTATTGCTCATCTTAAGCCTATTGCCTTTTAGTGAAGGGGCTTTAAGCTTGTGGCAAGCTGCGGAAGGAAGCAGTCAAATCATGATTGGTTTTTTTGCATTGAGTATGTTGAGTGCATGGTTTGTATTGTGTTTTCTAAGTGCCTTAAAAACCAGTGTCTGGGATAATCATGAGCTAATCTCTAAATATGAGCAGCTTTTATTTAAAGCCTATCGATATGTTCCGATGCTATTTTTATCTAGTCTCGTGGCTTATTTATCGGTGCAATTGTCGATTAATTTCTAAGTTAAGTATTTTGACTAAAAAACGTAGACCAAGATCTACGTTTTTTTATGGTCTTAATTTAAGCAGGGCGAACCAAGAGCATTGTCATTTTACGCACGATAGGTAATACCAAGAGCAGCACAGGAAATGCGATTAGCCAAGAAATTCCCCATGCTGACATCCATGTTGCAAAAGAAAATTGTTCAAAGCCCATACTTCTCAGCGTACTAATACAAGACACGATAAAAGTCATAATAATGGACAAGAAGAAGGGTAAAACAATGGATGCGTAACGATTTGGAATTTTTTGAAAATTAAAAGTAGAAGATTTTGAACTCTGCATTTTTTACTCCGTAAACCAACAAACGCCAGTGCCTTATCAAAGATAAAAATATCTTGATGAAATAGCTCCAAGCCTTGTTGGAGATATGTTGGCACGTTGATTGACGTAAACGTTTACGGCTTTATGATCAGCAAAATTAATTTAGCATGAAGTTGCTCAATTGAAAATAAAAATAAGCGTATTTATTGAATTGGGTAGATTCGCTATGCTGAAACTGTGCTTAAAAGAGAGAAAAGGAAAAAGCATGCAACAGATCGAGTGGAATGATTTTACCAAGGTAGAATTACGTGTGGGCAGAATCATTCAAGCGGAAGTGTTTCAACAAGCGCGAAAACCCGCTTATATTTTGCAGGTGGATTTTGGTGAAGAACTTGGGATCAGAAAATCCAGTGCGCAAATTACCAAGCTATATCAGCCTAAGAATTTGATTGGAAAATTGGTGGTTGCTGTCGTGAATTTTCCGAAAAAGCAGATTGGGCCGATTCAGTCAGAATGTTTGGTGACGGGCTTTCATAATGCGGAAGGGGATGTTGCGCTTTGTGTCCCAGAGTTTGATGTTCCTCTGGGCACAAAGTTACTGTAATTTATCGACGGGATTTGAAGCTAATATCAACTTTACGTGGACGATAGATCCAGCCTACGATCAATAAAAGCAATGAGAAAATCAAGATCGGGTAATCACTTAAACGATTGTAGAGTGTTTGCCCTTGCATGGCAGGTAATTCGCCACGTAACACGGCTTCTTGATCTATTGGTGCTTGTTTAACGATATGACCATGCTGATCAATAAATGCGGTCACACCTGTATTGGTGGCACGAATAAACCAACGACCATTTTCTTTGGCTCGCATCTGTACCATTTGCAGATGTTGCCAAGGTCCAGCCGTCCCCGTGAACCATGCATCATTTGACACCGTAATTAAGAAGTCACTATTAGAGGCATTACGACGGGTTAGGTTGGGATAGGCCACTTCATAACAAATAGCAGCAGCAAGCGCATGTCCTTTCACAGTGAGCGGTTTTTGATTGGCTTCACCACGTGAAAAGCCACTCATGCTGACATCGTTCTGCATCGCAGGCAGTACCCATTTCAACAGGCCTGACAATGGAATATATTCGCCAAACGGTACTAAACGTTGTTTCTTATACAAGCCAAAGGAATCGCTACCCGATGCCATAATGCTGTTGTAATACAACGGTTCACCCACTTGCTGCGATTTAGCTAGGTCCCAATAAGGAATACCTGTGACCCAAGCGCTATCGGTTTTCTTCGCCTGCGCCGCCATTGCATCCAAAAATTCTTGAATATCGGTCTGGAACATTGGAATCGATGATTCAGGCCAAACGATCAGATCTCGGCCCCATTCTGCACGTGTCAGGGTGGCATAGATTTCTAAAGTTTTAATCTGATATTCAGTCAACCATTTCAGGTCTTGCGGAATATTCCCTTGAATCAGTGAAACACTCAGCGGCTTCGCTGCTTTAGGCTGTACAAATTGAATAAATCCAGCACCCCAAGCACCTAATACCAAGAGTGCTGAAGGAATCGCCCAAAACCAGCGACGATTTAAAATTTCGACCAATGCACAAGCCAATACAATGACGACGAAAGAAACAGCATAGACACCGAATAACGGAGCATAGCCATCAAGTAGGCGTTCAGTGAAGGCATAACCTGCAAACAACCATGGGAAACCAGTAAAGACCCAAGTTTTGGCCCACTCAAATAATACCCAAAGTGGGGCGAAGGTTAACGGTGTTTCTGGGAAGAAGCGACGATACAACCAAGTTTGAAACGCCGTAAATAAGCCCATTGCGGCTGCCATAAAGACAATCATCAAAATGCTTAGAAAGGCATTGGTATCGCCATAGGTATGGATTGAGGTATATAGCCAGAACGCGCCGACAAACCATAAACCAAAACCATAAGCCCAACCGAGCGCAAAGGCTTGGCGTGGGCTACGTTGACGTAATACCGCATACAATAGCGCAGGCGATAGAATCGCAAGCCACCAAAAGTAATATGGGGCTAAAGCCAAACTAAAGATTGCACCTGAAATCAGTGCAATCAATAGGGGAAAAATAAAAGGAAGCTGCGTTTGGGTTTGAGATGGATTTAACAGCTTCTCAAAATAGGTTCTCATTGACGGACAGCTCGAATCAGATGGATAGTGCGTGCATCTGCTTCAATAATGGTAAATTGCCAATCGCCAAGCTCAATGGTTTGACCTTGTAAATCGCTCACTAAACCAATCTCTTGCAGCAGTAAACCGCCCATAGTTTCAACTTCATCGTCAGAAAAATCTGCATCTAAAATAGTGTTGAAGTGTTCGATTGGTGTAAGTGCTTGCACAATCCAGGTATTGGCTGTGGTCGGATCATTGTCAGGAACAATATACAGGGCTTCTTCATCTGCAATATCGTGCTCATCTTCAATTTCACCCACAATCTCTTCAAGAATGTCTTCGAGGGTAACCAAACCTGAGGTTGAGCCATATTCATCAATCACGATGGCAATATGGGTCTGGGTATTTTTTAACATGCGTAGTACTTGGTCTGAACGTGCACTTTCAGGTACGAAGACGGGCTGACGCATCAATGAACGAATATCGACTTTGACATTGCGCTCGGTTAAAAATGGCAAAAGATCTTTCGCTAATAAGATACCAACGACATTATCCGTTTGATCCGCAGAGAATACTGGGAAGCGCGAATGTGCTGAATCAATCAGTACATGCAGAATATCAAGTAATTGATCATCTTCCTGTAAGCTGATAATGGCTGTACGCGGCGTCATGACTTCTCGAATCTTGGTTGCTGGCAGATCGAGAACACCCTCAAGCATAGCAACAGTATCTGGCTCTAAAAAGCGACGTGAGTCTTGAACTAACTTGAGTAATTCATCGCGGGTTTCAGGTGCGGTACCTAACCATTTTCTTAAGCCACGCATACCCCACGATGGACTGGATTCCTCGACCATGATCTTTCCTAAAGACTCTCTATATCAATTAGATGATTTTCATCATACCGAAGATAAAGCGGATATGCATCAATAAAACTATGTAAAAAACGTACAGTTTTTCAAAAAGCTGCTGATGATTTTCATATCAGTAGTTTATGCTAAAATGTGAAAATTCGAATATTTGAGTTTTATGATGTCTGAACAACCAAAACTTGCTGCTGTTCAAATCAATACGCGAGGTTTACGTTGCCCTGAACCAGTAATGATGTTGCATCAAGCCATTCGCAAAGCCAAGTCGGGCGATATTGTCGAAGTCTTGGCTACAGATCCGTCAACATCATGGGATATTCCAAAATTCTGTATGCATCTTGGGCATGAGTTGTTGCTCAAAGAAGAAAGCCAAGATGAAAACAGCAATACGGAATATCGTTATTTGGTGCAGAAGGGTTAAGTGCCGTTTCAGCCAAATAAAACGAAAGCATAAAAAAATCCGAGTCTAAACTCGGATTTTTTTATTTTGAATTACATGTTCGGGTAGTTCGGACCACCGCCGCCTTCAGGCGTTACCCACGTAATGTTTTGTGATGGGTCTTTGATATCACAAGTCTTACAGTGTACACAGTTCGCAGCATTGATCTGGAAGCGTTTAGAACCATCATCATTTTCCATGATTTCATAAACACCAGCAGGGCAGTAGCGTTGAGCTGGCTCATCCCATTTTGGTAGGTTTACATCTACTGGAATAGATGGATCAGTCAACTTCAAATGGGCTGGCTGATTTTCTTCATGTACGGTATTTGATACGAATACAGAAGATAAACGGTCAAAGGTCAACTTACCATCTGGTTTTGGATAGTTTGGTTTAAACGTTGAAGCATCTACAGTTTTAAGCACTGCAAAGTCTTGTTTAAGATCGTGCAAAGTGAATGGCACTTTAAAGATGTTTTGATCGATAAAGTTAAATGCACCACCAATCCATTGACCGAACTTATGCATCGCTGGACCAAAGTTACGTGAGCTATATAACTCTTCTTTTAACCAAGAATTGTTATATTTATCAGTGTAAGCAGTTAATTCTTTATCGAAGTGGTCTTCGCCTTCAAGCACACGAGCAATCGCAAGATCACCACCTTTTGCAACACCCGCAGCAATCGCTTCAAATACTGCCTCACCACACAACATGCCTGATTTCATTGCAGTGTGTGAGCCTTTGATTTTTGAGAAGTTCAAGAAACCAGCATCATCACCAATCAAGCAACCGCCTGGGAAGGTAAGCTTAGGTAAAGCATTGAAGCCACCTTTCACAACAGCACGTGCGCCATAAGAAATACGTTTGCCGCCTTCAAGGAATTGCTTGATGGTTGGGTGCGTTTTCCAACGTTGCATTTCCATGAATGGGTACATGTGTGGATTTTCATAAGATAAATCTACGATCATGCCCATGGTAACTTGATTGTTCTCTGCGTGATATAACCACCAACCACCAGTAGAGCCTGTTTCAGACAAAGGCCAACCAGCGCCATGCATCACTAAACCTAGTTTGTGTTTTGCAGGGTCGATTTCCCAAAGTTCTTTAATCCCGATACCGTAATGTTGCGGATCAGCATCTTTATCTAGATTGTATTTGGCAATCAGGCGCTTACCAAGGTGGCCGCGGCAACCTTCAGCAAATAATGTATATTTTGCATGCAGCTCATAGCCAGGCGTGAAGTTATGTGTTGGCTCACCATTTTTGCCAATACCCATATCACCTGTTTGGATGCCTTTTACTGTACCGTCTTCATGATAAAGTACTTCAGCAGCAGCAAAACCAGGGAAGATTGAAACTTCAAGTTCTTCCGCTTTTTGACCTAACCAACGAACAACGTTACCAAGAGAAACGACATAGTTTCCATCGTTGTGCATTGATTTCGGCACCATCCAATGCGGCATTTTTTGTGCTTTGCTATCAGACAGTAAGAAATATGTTTCGTCGCCCGTTACAGGGACATTCAGTGGCGCACCTTCTTCTTTCCAGTCTGGAAATAATTCGTTCATGGCACGTGGTTCAAGTACAGCACCAGAAAGGATATGCGCACCTACTTCAGAGCCTTTTTCAACAACACATACAGAAAGATCAGGCAGGTTGTTTTCAATTGCTAATTGACGAATTTTAATCGCAGCAGATAAACCCGAAGGTCCTGCGCCAACGATCACTACGTCAAACTCCATCGCTTCACGTTCGATGTGTTCCATGTAGGACTCCTCATATTTTTAAGGGTGGCAACCGTAATATTGCGATTCGGTGCTGCCATGAGTGTTCTGAATTGCCGAACACAAATGATAGTATGTGCTCGCAAACGTTTGGGCTAGTATAGTTTTAAACCTTGGTCTCGCCAATTGGCTGAGCGGTCATATTTTCTCGTCATCAAGGCATAAACTATGATAAATGAAAATGATTCTCCACAAAACCCTTTAGAAAATCAGGGAAAAATCATGTTTTCTGATGATAAAAACTTAATCGACATTGCACAATACATAAAAGATGTACAGCAAAGTCACAAAAGGTCAATTCCACCTTTAGAGCAATGGCATCCAAAGCATTGTGGCAAAATGGATCTGCGCGTAAAAGCCAATGGAGAATGGTGGCACGAAGGTCAATTGGTTAAACGCCAAGCCCTTTTAGACCTATTCACCAAGGTGCTTTGGAAAGAAGATGGCAAATTCTATCTGAAAACGCCTGTTGAGCAAATTGAAATCGAGGTTGAAGATGAACCATTACTGATCAATCAGGTCGATCAGGTTGAGATTGAAGGCAAGCGTTATTTGCAGCTCACCACTAGCAATCAGGATGTAATCATTGTCGATGAGGCACATCCGATTTTTATGCGTGAATATGCTGGTGAATTACGTCCTTATGTGCATGTCCGTTTTGGGATTAATGCTTTGATTCAGCGTCAGAGTTTTTATCATCTTGTGAACTACGGCAGTTTGTCTGAAAACGCGCAAGGTGAGACGGTTTTAACACTAAAAAGTGGCGATTTGGTCTTGCATTTGAGCACCTGAGGTTTAAGCTTAAAAGAGTAAATAAACTAATGCCCGTGTGTATGACAGCCGTTCAATCAATGCCTCATTTACTTAATCCAATGCCTCATGCATCTGCTGATGCACCGATAGGCGTTTTTGATTCAGGGGTAGGTGGATTATCGGTCGCGCAAGAGATTGCACGACATTTACCCAATGAGCGTATTCTTTACTATGCGGATACCGAACATGTGCCTTATGGCGCACGTTCAGATCAGGAAATCCGTCAACTCACGGCTCAAGCGATTGAATGGCTATATCGTCAAGGCTGTAAAATTGCAGTGGTTGCATGTAATACCGCTTCAGCATTTAGCTTAGATTATTTGCGTGACCATTATGGCGAGCGATTTCCAATCGTAGGTTTAGTTCCTGCTTTAAAGCCTGCTGTGATTCAGACGCAGTCCAAGGTTGTGGCTGTACTGGCAACACCTGCAACTTTTCGTGGACAGTTGATTAAAGATGTGATGGCAAATTTTGCGCAACCTGCTGGGGTTAAAGTATTGACAGTGACCAATCTGGAGTTAGTGCCTTTTGTCGAGTCAGGACAACAGATGACTCAGGCTTGTCTAGATGTGTTGCGAAAGATTCTACGACCCGCAGTGGAGCAGGGTGCTGATTTTTTAGTGCTGGGCTGTACCCATTATCCATTCTTAAAAGAAGCGATTCGTCAGGTTTTTGATGAAAAGTTAAAATTAATTGATTCTGGACAAGCAGTTGCGCGACAAACCGCGTATATTTTAATTAAAAATGGGTTATTATGTGACAAATTGCGTCATAATATTACACGTATTGAATGTTATGTCAGTGGTAACAATGCTGTAGCGCTGCAACCGGTTCTTCAGCACCTTATACCAGAACAATTAACATGGAAGATTCAAAATCTGGACGATTTGGGTGTTTCTGATACTTAAATTGAGCCAATTTTATATATTTTATTGGGGTTAGCTGTTAATAAAAATCAAGATGCATACTTGATGTTATTGATAAATGAATTGGGGCTTCGCCTATGCAAGATACTCGTTATCAAGTCTTTATTTCTACCTCTGGCAATGAAATGCAACCAGAGCGAGCGGTTTTGGCACAAACCTTAGTGGGCATGGGGTTCCTGTCTTGGGGCTTGGAGCAACGAACGCCCTTAAGTACATCGATTGCACGTCGTCAAATTGATGATTGTGACTATGTGGTGATTTTATTGGGTAGCCAGTATGGCGAACAGTCGGTTTCAGGTGTGGGCTATATGCATCTGGAATACATTTATGCCATGACTAAACAGAAGCCAGTCATTGTATTTATGCATGAAGATCCTGAGTCACGGGATGCCAAATTACATGATCATAAAGCTGAACTAAAAGAAAAATTTAAAGAGTTCAGAAAGCAGTTGCAACATGAAGTCGATCAAGTTTTTTGTTATCGCACATTAAGAGATTTAGAGTTGGCAGTACGTTCCAGTATGCCGCAGATGTTAGAGCGTTATCCTGTAGTCGGTTGGGTACGTCCACAAAATACACAGGTGTTACGTGATGAAATTGATGCATTACGTGCCAAAGTAAAGCAGCTAGAAACAGAATTGGGCAACCGTGAAGCAGACCCGCTGACCAATGTACCTAAAGTTTCAATGCATGAACTTTATTCATTTGAATACCGTATGCATGCTTATCAAGATGGTAACTTCAAAGAAGTGAAACCACATCGTAAAATGACTTGGGCACAATTGCTGAATGTATTGGGTTCGGCTTTTGTGATTCCGACGCCAGAAGAATACTTCTCTAAACGCATGAATGAATATTTAAATGAAACGGGTTTGGATGATGCGCGTAAGGAAATGCCGAGAGCGCATGCCGTATCACGTGCACAGGTGAATATTCGTGCTTTGCATGAGATCAAATTGCAGATGCGCCAAAATGAATGGATTATGCCAACAGGACGCGATGATCGTCAGCGTATGCTGTGGCAACTGACGGCAAAAGGGCAGAAATTGCTAGAAAGTAATGTACTTGATAGTAATCGGGTTTTTCAGTTTAAGACCATGCACTAGGGGCTGCTGATGTTTCAGCCATGTCTTGCGTTATCGACTAAAACCACACAGACAAGGCATGAAACGTAGGCAATGGCGATCCCGTTATCAAGTTTCATAACGAAGTTTGGGGCAGTTTTAGTCATAACCCTGTGGGACAGGGATATTTTTGCCGCTACTGCGTTATGCCTTATTCATTTATAATTCTAAATTTCATAATCCATGCCTTGTACCGTCTACAAATATCCTCTGTCGCAAGCATTTGTGAAATATCAACAGACCCTAAATCCAATTTAAAAAAAAGCGCTAAAACTGCTAAAGTAATTGAATGAATTCAATGAAAAGCGGATGCGGTCTATGTTAGCGACACAAAAACCTAAAGTGACGGTGGTTCTGGCAAATTTAGGGACGCCTGATGCAGCCACTGTGCCAGCGGTTCGACGCTTTCTGAAGCAATTTTTATCTGATACACGTGTGATCGAGATTCCCAAACTGCTTTGGTGGATTATCCTGCACTTGTTTGTGTTGACCTTTCGTCCAAAACGTGTGGCTGAAGCTTATGCTTCGGTCTGGTCAAAAGATTCGCCAATGCGTGAAATCGTATTGGAACAAACACTGCTAATTAAGCAGCGTCTACAAGAAGAAAATCATCAGTTTGATCTTAGCGTTGTCCCTGCTATGACCTATGGTCAACCCAGTATTTATGAAGTACTTGATCAACTGGCGCAAACACCACAAGAGCATGTCATTTTATTACCACTGTTCCCACAATATTCTGCGACCTCAACTGCGCCTTTATATGATGCCTTTGCTAAATGGATTCCACAGCAGCGTCATTTGCCTGGCATTACCCTGATTAAGGATTATTATCAGCATCCGATGTTCATTCAGGCCTTGGTAGATAGCGTATTAAACTATCAATTGCAGCATGGGAAACCCGAAAAATTACTGATGTCATTCCACGGTATTCCTCAGCCTTATGCAGATAAAGGTGATCCCTATGCGGATCGTTGTCGAATGACTGCACGTCTGGTTGCAGATGCGCTACATTTACAAGAGCATGAATGGGCGATTAGCTTCCAGTCAAGATTTGGTAAGCAAGAGTGGGTCAAACCATATACTGATCAGCTATTGCAACAATGGGGCGAGCAAAAAGTACAGTCGGTACAGGTGATTAGTCCTGCATTTTCAGCAGATTGTCTGGAAACACTGGAAGAATTGGCAATGCAAAATAAAGAGATTTTCCAGCATGCCGGTGGTGGAGACTATGCCTATATTCCTGCCTTGAATGCAGATCAGGCGCATATAGATTTGCTTGCCAGTCTGGTTCAGGCTAATCTTGACGCACTCACTCATACCTTAGCCCATCGTTGAATCGACGCTTTATTTCGCCAGAGGTTTCTATGCTACAAGTCAAAATTGTCCCTGTTACCGCATTTGCCCAAAACTGCTCAATCTTGTGGGACAGTGAAAGCAAAGAAGCGATTTTGATTGATGCGGGCGGTGATGCTGCGGTACTAAAAAAAGAAGTGGAAACCTTAGGCTTAAAGGTGAAAGCATTATGGTTGACTCATGGACACCTTGATCATGCAGGTGCAGTCGGTGAGTTAGCTGACACATGGAAGATTCCTGTGATTGGTCCGCATAAAGAAGATCAATTTTGGCTGGATATGATTCAGGAAGTCTCTGCTCGTTATGGTTTCCCAATCCCACAACCTGTAAAAGTTGATCAATGGTTAGAGGGTGGAGAAGTATTGAAATTGGGTGAGGATGAGTTTGAGGTGCGTTTTGCTCCAGGCCACACCCCAGGGCATGTGATGTTCTATAACGCCAAGCATGGCTTATTATGGACAGGTGATGTTTTGTTTAAAGGTTCAATTGGGCGCACAGATTTTCCGAAAGGTAATCATCAACAGTTGTTGGATTCAATCAAACGTGAATGTTTTAGCTTGCCAGATGAAACGCAATTTATCTCTGGACATGGACCAATGAGTACCATTGGTTATGAAAAGCAATTTAACCCCTTTGTAGCAAGCAAAGCAGGTTAATTGAGTGATTCAAGCTTCTGTATCAATTTGATTGCTACAGAAGCTTTTCGTTTTGAGATGTTTTCTAAATCGTTTCCAGCCATTTCTGATTGGCCAAGTTCAAATCAAAATTCAAACTATTACAAATGCTCTGTAAATCAAAAGAAGCTTTATCTTCTGGAATCTGAATCAAAATCGGTAAACGGGTAATACCATTGTCTCCGGTCGGGAAGGCATAATGTCGTTCTTTATGATTAATTGAAATCAGTGACTCAAACTCTAAATACACAATCAGTGATGGGAAGCGCCGTTGAATGCGGATAATTTCCTGATGCGCATGTTTTTTGATTTGTGAGGTTTTTTCTTTGAGCTTAATAATATTGTCTTTAATTTTCTGAGGTTTATTTAATAGCTTGCTAAGAAAAGATGCGCTTTGTTTCAGTTGACGCTGATTTTCCTTAAGCTCTGAAAATGCATCTTTATATTCTTGCAAAGAATTAATGCTCAGGTCTTTGAGAATATTAGTGGGCTCCAAGGCAGCGGCATGATGCTTTTTCCAATCCTCATAAGAAAATACAGTAAAGACATCACTATGGCGTTTTTGCAACAAGGTGGCATAGGATTTCAGCCGTGCGATAAACAGATTGACTTGTTTATTTAACATGATCAAAGGTTGTGATTGAAAGGCAATAAAATGGCTAATCAGATCATCTAGAGTCTGTTTGACGCTAATGTAGAGATAGTGACATTCATCGCTATGATGCACTGCATGTTTTAAAGCGTCTGCGATCGGTTCAAGGATATTGCGACAGAGTTTTTGTTCGAAATCAATCAGCCGTTGTTCAACCAACTTTTCAATAAAGATACCATGTGGATTGAGTGGTTCCATCAAAAAAGGAATTAGGGTCTTATTGGCATAAAGCTCGATATGACGAACAATATCAGAGACATAGTGATTGACCTGTTTATCAATGGTAATGATGTGATCCATCTGCCATCGGAATTGTTCATGCTGTGATTCATCTTCGATTTGATCTAAAGCTAAAAAAGCAGCATTGAAGTAAATATTTTCACAGGCTTCAAATTTTTCTTCCTGCAAAAAGCGTCGAATCGAAAAAGTATTCGCGATACCTTCTTTGCTTGGCGCGAGTGCAAAAATATACTTAGATGTTTTAACAATATCGAGCTGTTTGGTTTTTTGTTGTTGGTACAAAAAATATTTAAGAATATGTGGTTTTTCTTCTCTTAATTGATGAGAACGAATAATGTTAAAGGAATATTTGAGTAGCTGTTGTTTTAAAAACACTTCAGTAATAAATGTTTTGATGACATCAGTATTGATGTGCCTTTGATTGGCAGGCAATTGAATGACTTCTTTCTGCAAAATGATCTGTGCAGAGGCATAGATGAATTCTTTTAAAACCTGTTTTTTCTGTTCTTGTAAATCAAAATCATCTTCTACATTGATGCGGTTAAGCTGACTGAGCATATTTTCTAAATAGTCGGAAATGGCATAGATCTCTTGGTATTGTTTTAGTTTTTCCAAAGAGTTGGCAATGGTTCTGACGAGCGCCTTCATGGGTGCATCTTGGATTTTTTCTGCGAATAGGTGGATGTCATGCTTGGCAAGATAAGAAAAACTGTGCTCTTTTCGGTTCCAGTGAATCTTTTTAAGTTGCAAAATCTGCTGGCAGATATTCTCACGGTCTTCAGCAGCGCATATGGAAAAAAGCATGTGTAAACTAAGCTGCCAATTTGTATCTAGATTTGGATCAATTTGAGTCGCTAGAACCCTGAGCTGGTAAGGAATTGATTGATTCATTATTACATCCTGGTAAGTCTAAATATTTTTATTAAACAAACTGATCCCTATAAAATTTTGATTAAGGTTGGATCAGTATGAGATATCAGTTGTAGTGAGTTATTTGCTATTTTTATTCATTACAATGTTTGGATTAAGATTTGCACAAGGTCAAAAAAAAGTAAATTACCGTGATGTAAATCACACATCTAAAATGTGTAAATTTTTATTAAAATATATAAATATGGATTGGAAAAAAGTTTTCTAAGAGCTTAAAAAATGAAGATGGTTAATCTTCATAATCATCTTCATTGCGTTTTTGATCTGCTTGTGGTGCGTCCTGAGTCGGAAGTTTGTATTCATCACTGGCCCAAGCACCGAGATCGATCAACTTACAGCGTTCTGAACAGAAAGGACGAAATTGATTACCTTCCCAAATGCTGGCTTCACCGCAACGCGGGCAGGGGAATGTACGTGACATAGAAAACTCCTAAAACAAAGAGCAAATAGATTAGGCAAAAGTAAGGTGAGTTGTTAGACTTATGCCGATTTCTAGATAGTTTGATGAGATTATGTCGATTCGTCAATTTCAAGCGCAACGTATGCAAGCCCCTCGTGATTTTATTGCCATTCCCAATACGCCAATCTGCGTTGAAATTGGGGCCGGAAAAGGCAAACATGCCTTATTGTTTACGGGTCAAAATCCGCACACCACGTTGTTTGCGATTGAACGAACCAAAGAAAAATTTGTGGCAATGCAGAAACAGCATCAATTAGAACCACGTGAACATTTAAATCCGATTCATGCGGATGCACTTCCTTGGGTGGTGCATGCCTTATTCCCTGCGCAAGTCGAACAATTTTTTATTCTCTATCCGAATCCAGAACCGCATAATCCTGCACAGCGTTGGCTGAATATGCCGTTCTTTGAGTTTCTACTGTCTCGCCTTCAGCCGAATGGCACAATTACGTTGGCGAGTAATATTCCTGAATATATAGATGAAGCAGAACAACAATTGATTGAATTGTGGAAGCTGCCGCATGAAAAGCAAAAAATTGCAGCAGATTCTGCTCGAACGCATTTCGAAATCAAATATTTAGAGCGTGGCGAGTTGTGCCAACAGTTGATCATTCGAAAACCAGAAGACTATGCAACCCGCTTTGATGATTTTGAACCGTTACAAGGTCAAAACGTTCAAGAGCAAGCTGATGCCTAAGCGTGTTGCAATTATTGGTGCAGGCCCAGCAGGGTTGATGGCTGCTGAGGTTCTAAGCCAATATGACTACGAAATTGATGTGTTTGAACAAAAACCTTCGGCAGCACGCAAGTTTTTAATGGCAGGTAAAACAGGTTTAAACATTTCACATGCTGAGCCTGTGGATACGTTTATACAACGTTATGACCATGCTGCATGGTTGGGACCTTGGGTGAAGCAATGGGATGCACAGTGGATTCAGAGCTGGATGCAAGGGCTTGGTATTGAGTCCTATGTGGGGAGCTCTGGTCGAATTTTCCCGATTGAAATGAAAGCTGCCCCCTTACTTCGTGCATGGTTAAAACGATTAATGAATGATGGTGTGCGTTTTCATTATCGTCATCGTTGTATTGATTTATCTGAAAATCAATTGACGATTGAAAATCAAACCCAGTGTTTTACAGCAACTTATGATGCAATCATCTTAGCCTGTGGTGCAGTGTCATGGTCACAATTGGGCAGTGATGGTACTTGGCAGCAATGGCTCTCAAAAAATGAAATTGAGCCTTTCCAAGCCAGTAATGCAGGTGTACTTAAAACATGGTCACCGTTCATGCAGGAGTGTTTTGGTCAGCCGTTGAAGCGCGTTAATGCGTGGGTGCAATCCGAACAGCAAACCCATGGCGATATCATCATTACTCACTACGGCTTTGAGAGTGGCGTGATTTATAAATTGGGTCGTGATCTCAGAGCACAGCTTGCCCAAAAAAAGCGTTTACAATTACATCTGGACCTACTGCCTGATGTCAGTATTGATCAATTAGAGCAGAAATTACAGGGCAACAAAAAGCAGTCTTTGACCAATCTCTGGCGTAAAGCAGGTTTGGACACTGTCAAAATGAATCTACTCCGAGAAATTGTCGGAAAAAGCTTATGGTCAGATCCTAAGCAAATGGCTCAGCAAATTAAGCAGTTGAGTATTCCTTTGGATGGTTTCCGTCCAATCGAAGAGGCCATCAGCTGTGCTGGAGGTGTGAAGCAAACTGCTGTATCCGCACAACTGCAATTGCAGTCTAATCCTTATGTGTTTTGTTGTGGTGAAATGCTAGATTGGGATGCACCGACAGGTGGCTATTTATTGACAGCTTGTTTCGCAACTGGAAGAGCGGCAGCAGAAGGGGTTAATATATTTATCAAATGATAAATAAGCTAAAATACTTAAATAAAAATAATCTAAATCAATTGATGAAGAGGGTATATGAATATTGAGCCGACTTTGGAAACACAAAACAATGAGATCATCAAACCATTTCAACTGAACAACTTATTTCGCTTGTTTTTCCAACCGAAAAAGTTTTTTTCTCAGTCTACGGTTTACCATCATAGAAGTATTATTTTTGCTGCTTATCTGATTGGTATCGTTGCGGTCATGGATCGAGTCGATCAAAAATTATTAAGTGCAGAAACAAGAGGCATTAGGCCATTGATCGACTGGATTACCGCATCCTGGTTGAGTTACTGGTTATGGGTGTTGGGTATAGGAATTATTTCAGCAGCGATTGCGTGGTTGGTACAAGGCTGGTGGTATAAAAAAAGATTGCAGTTTTCAGGTGCAAAAGAGGCTGATCCACAACTTGCCCGACACGTGTATGTATTGCAATCCTTGGTCTTTGTATTGCCGATTGTGATTACAACGGTGATCCAAACGTTTTTATATCCAAATTATTTGGAAGCCTATAATTATTCTACCTTTTTAGGCTTTATTCCCGTTCCATTTTTATTCTTGTCATGTTGGGTGAGTTACCGTGGGGCTACCCAAGTGTTTCCTACTAATGGATGGGCAAAATTTTGGTTTTTAGGCTTACCGATCCTGTTCTATATTTTAATCATTGGCGCATTTACTGCCTTGATCAGTTGAGTGAGGCGGTAAGGTCGTCGGTTCAGTTTGAGCAACACGCATTAAAATGTCATCGTATTTCTTGAGCAGATTTGCCTTGTGATTCAGCATTTAAAAATGCTAGTTTTGAGTAAATGTTCATCAGGAATAGGGATATGTCTCAAGCTTCATCGGTCTATCGTGGCAGTTGTTTATGTGATGGTATTCATTATGAGATTCATGGTGAAATTGGTGAGATCATACAATGCCATTGCCAGCGTTGCCGTAAGGCCAATGGTACGGCCTATGCAACCAATGCACCGATTAGCAGTTCAGCGTTTAAAATCGTACAGGGTGAAGAGTTGGTTAAAAAGTTTGCTGCATCTGGTGTGTATCGCTGGTTTTGTGGCGAATGTGGCTCTCCATTGATCAGTTCACGGGATGCACAGCCCGAGCTTTATCGATTAAGAATAGGGACGTTGGATACGCCTTTGCGGCAAAAGCCAAGTATGCATATTTTTGCGGCTTCTAAAGCCGAATGGGATTGTATTGCCGATGATCTACCGCAATACGCTGAACGTCCCTAAATTGGCCGTGTTGTTATCATGATTTTTGAAACTTCTGATTTAGATGCCAATGAAATCTATCGCTTGTTGGTTGGAGGGATTACGCCTCGACCCATCGCATGGATCAGTACTCTGTCGGCGGATGGGATTGCCAATATTGCCCCTTATTCCTTCTTTAATGTGGCTAGTTGTAATCCGCCTATTCTATGGTATTCGCAAGTCAATCCAAGAAATGGGCAGGATAAAGATACCATTCGCAATTTGATCGATACACGAGAATGTGTGGTGCATATTGTGAATTCAGCGTTGCTGGAAAAGATGAATTTATCTTGTGCTTTGTTGCCACCAGAACAGAGTGAATTTGAGTTTGCCAATATCGAGGCTGAACCGAGCCATGCGGTCGCAGCTTTATCTGTCAAAGATGCACCTATTCGTTATGAATGCCAGTTAAGGGAGGTTCTGCAACTCAGTACGCTTCCATCGGGTGGTACAGTGGCATTGCTGGATGTGAAATCGATTTATGTTGATGATCACCTATGGGATGGGCAGATGATTGATCAACAGCAACTTCAGAGTGTGGGCAAAATGGGTGGTGATTTTTATAGTTTAAGCACCGACTTGCGGAAACTGGCTAGACCGATTCTGAATACAAACGCAGATATAAAAAAAGGAGGTTAAACCTCCTTTTTCTTATTTTGCAATTAAGGCTTCGCCTTCAAACTTTATCCCATCCCAGCCATGTTGCATAAACTGGCGGATATTTTGATGGTCGGTGGCTTCTGGCGTCGCAAGTACAGAAGCATAATGTTCTGCAAATAAACTTAAAGTGTCTGCTTGGCTTAAACCTTCAATTTTTGCGAAGCTCAGTACTTTAGCACTGCCTTGGTTTTCAGTGGCTGCATTGAATTGTGCGCCATTTTGAAACGCTGTTGGAGTATGTTGATAACGTGCTTCGATAAATGCCAATACATCAGCAAATTTTGCTGAGCCATCTTTAAGTTGTGCCAATAAGCTTTGAGCCATTTCAAAATTCCATGTTTATTGAATCAATGTCCGCATCATAACATTGAAAATGTAGAATAGAAGTCGATCGGTATATGAGCTAGACGTTATAGTATTGTCGGTTTATGCTCAGAACGCTTATGAATGTGTTGAATAATAATGAATCGACATTGCTTTAAATTACCACCATCCAAACGTTTATTGCGCTTTCTCGCTCCCGTTTTTAGTTGCCACTTCCTATTGCAACTGCGCCGTTTGATGATGCGTCTACTGCCGTTTATGCCTTTGCAGAGTCAGGTCAGCAATATTGTGTATTTGTCGTGGCTGGTAGATGTTGAACAGGTACGTCAGCGCTATCCCAAAGATGTACCGTTATGGGAAAAAGACGGAAAAACCATTTTTACGATTTTGACTTATCAGCATCATCATTTTGGCTTCAGTTTCTTGGGAAAATTACGTCAGTTAATGCCCTCACCTCGACAAAGTAACTGGCGCTTTTATTTGGATGAGTCACATCCAAAGACCGTGATTTTTGAGCAGGTAATCGTTGATCAGGCTTTATATGTCATTGCTGGCCGTTTTGCCAGTGATGTGATGCCAGCACAATATGCATCGACTTTTCAACATCAACGGGATAAGCAAGTGATTCATACCGAAATGCGTGTTGATGCCGATTATTCTCTAAGTAGTGACGTAGAAATTACCACAGATAAACAATTACCTGATGCATGGCAGTCGTTATTTCCATCTTGGGAAAAGGCTGTTGAGTTTTTGGTCGATCAAGATCAGGCATGGGCTGAATGGGTTGATCAACCGAGTCGAATATCACAAGGGGATATTCAGATGCCGTTTCAGTTTCAACAGATTCAAGCTGCTCAGGTTCGTGCATTACAAGCACCCAAATTATTGCAACAATTTGGTTTAGGCGATGAGACAGAAGCCTTCGCTTTTGTCGTACCTGCATTAGATTTCTATGTGGTTGGGGAAAAAGTTTTAGCAACATCGGAATAAATTGTGGATAAGTTCATGTTTATACACAGCGTCATTCAGCATCAAAAACATGGGTTGAGTTGCCCAAAAAATATGTTATTTTAGAGCAAAGGAGATGGCATTCCTCCTGTCACAAACCGCCATAATGGCTAATGATGCCTACGTTACCCTGAACAGGGGGCGTAGGTTCGTGCGTGCTCTGTTCCCATTTTGGAGTTCGCAATGAAAATTATTCAGAACAATAGCTATAAATCAATGTCACATTATTCTTTCACTCCAACACTGCCTTTGGAGTAAGTCATGTACTATCCATTACTTTCAATCGCTTTAGGTTCTGTATTAGGCGCATGGTTGCGTTGGTTCCTGGGTTTAAAGCTCAATCCAATTTTTCCCAATATTCCTTTGGGTACGGTCACAGTCAACTTTGTTGGTGGCTTTATTATCGGTTTTGCAATTTCTTATTTTTCTCAAAGTTCACTGAGTCCAAATTACAAACTGTTTGTGATTACTGGCTTCTGTGGTGCATTAACCACATTTTCGACCTTTTCTGCCGAGATTATTGCCTTATTGCAAAGTGGTAAGTTGGGTTATGCCTGTGCAGCAATTTTGATTCATGTGATTGGGTCATTGTTGTTTACGATTTTGGGTATGAGTTTGCATCAATGGCTAAGTGCCGCATAGTGTGGGAGTGGTGATAATGAATGGGTTTTTAATAACTTTTTATACCGCGCAAAATCGTAACTATCAGGGACAACTGATCAGCGAATGGTTATTGTCTGTCGCAAAACAAATGAACTTGCGCGGCGCGACGGTGCTCGCTGGACTGGAAGGTGTTGATCATCATGGTTTGTTTCATTCAGCCAGTTTCTTTGAGTTGGCTGATCGACCTGTACAGATCCAGTTCGCAGTAACAAATGAACAGGCAGTCGAATTGATGAATTATTTGAATAGCAAAGAAATCTCTTTGTTTTATGTCAAAACACCGATTGAGTTTGGTGTGGTTGGACAGGCAACGCTAGATTCTTAGAGGGTAAATGTTAGGTATAAAAAAAGAAGTCTAAGTGGAGGAGAGATAAGCTTAGACTCCTAATGCTTACAGCCTAATGTGTGAAACTTAAATGAAAATTAACCTTTGCGGTTAAAACGTGCAAAGCGTTTGTTAAAGCTTGCAACACGGCCTTCATTGCTTGCTTGGCGTACTTCACCTGTATAAAACGGGTGTGATGCACTAGAAATATCAAGGGTGACGTAAGGGTAGACTTGACCTTGATATTCTTTAGTTTGTTTCGTTTGCAGTGTACTACCAATTAAGAAGTAGGCATCTGCATTGGTATCATGGAACAAGACTTGTTGATAAGCAGGGTGGATATCTTTACGCATTTGGAATGGCTCCTATTGTTTATGGAAATGTTATAACATAACAATATGTGCAGTCAATCTTATTCATTTCAAGTTTTATTGAAATTTATTTGTAAACAATGAATCAGTGAGCATGGGATATGGAACTTTTTTCAAGCCATTTGATTTGTTAGAGGCTTGAATATGAGTGAAATAAAAAATGCCAATCAGATGATTGGCATTTTTTATGAAGTTTAGTTCGGGACTAATTCTTCAAATAAATCATTAAGATTGTCATGTACTTTGAGGTGAATCAGGTTCCAGTAATGTCCTGAAATAGTCCGATTGACCATTAAAGTATCAGGAGAGGGTTTAAACACATCCCAGTATTTCAATGATTGTTTCACTAAGCGCATACCATCATGATGCGATGAATTTTCAGCAAAATCATAATGCGTGCTTAAAGGACGCAACAGGATTTCAATCCATTGTGTATATAGCTCGCTTGGGAATTTCTGCTTTTCAGCAATCGAATGTAATTCCACCAACAGATCTTCGACCTGAGCAATATCTTCTTGGCGAGCAGCATTCACCAGTGCTTTGAAATGTTGAATGATTTCAGGCGAAAGGGTCTTAACGCTGCCATAATCATAAATAATGACACTGCCATCTTCACGGAAAGCAAAGTTGCCTGGATGTGGGTCACAATGGAAACGCTTCAAGAAAAACATTTCCTGTCCTAAAGCACGAATCAGACGACGACCAATTTGATTGCGGGTTTCAACTGACCATGTGCTTGCCGTTTCAATTGACTCGCCTTGTTCAAGGCTGAGTGTCAGTACGCGACGAGAAGAGTAATCTTTGTATACGGTTGGGATAATGATTTGATCATCGAGCTTTTCATGGAAGGTTTTAAATACTTCTAGGTTTTGTGCTTCAATTTCGTAGTTGAGCTCGGCAGACAAACTGTCCTGAATCTCCTGAAACAGTTGATCTTGCAGCTTCTTATCAATCTTTAAAACACCCATCAATCGCAAAGCCAGACGGACTTGTTTTAAGTCGCTTTCACAAGCTTGGTCAACACCTGGATATTGCACTTTCACTACGACAGCCTGACCATTTGGCAGTACTGCACGGTGTACTTGTCCAATTGAAGCTGCGGCAAAAGGTTCTGCTTCAAAAGAACTAAAAATCTGGTCTAAAGGTTTGCCCAACTCTTTTTCGACTTGTTGCTGAATCGCTGTAAATGGCATTGCAGGTGCTTGGCGTTGTAGTTTGGCAATTGCCTTTGCCACTTCTGGTGGGAAGATATCTTTATATTGCGAGGCGATTTGTCCGACTTTCATCACTGCGCCTTTCATTTCACCTAAAGTGTCTGCGATCTGTAAGCCAATGTCTTGGAACAGTTTGCTACGTGCAGCATTTTTTTGTTCCTCATCTGCAGTTAGATTACGAATGGTGTTGGCAACACTTTTGCTGGCAATACTTGCGGTCATACCAGCCAGTTTTAAAAAACGCTTACTGGGAGAGCTTGCATGTTTTGCCATATGTACTTGACCTCGGGCGATCCAGTTTTAAAGAGATTCTTTGATCATAGGCGACAAAACTTAAATTGCCTATACCAAAATGTTAAGTGATGTAAGCATGCAGCGAAGAGCGGATATAAAAGATGTATCGATGAGGGGATGAGATTAAGAGCAGCATCCTTACTACCCTTAATCAATAACACTAAATACGTGTAAAATTTTATGTATTGAAACCTGCTCGTTGTGCCAAACGTTTATTGTTCAAATATAAACGGCCGATCAGTAGTACACAGGCAATAGTTAAACCAATAATCAGACCGAGCCAGACACCAGCAGCGCCCCAAACTGTATAGCGAGCAAGGTATAAACCAATCGGGAAGGCGACGATCCAATACGCCATTAAGGTGATCCACATCGGGGCTTGAGTGTCTTGCATACCACGTAAACAACCTGCCGCACTAACTTGCCATGCATCCATTAGCTGATAGGCCATCGCAAACCAGAGTAGGTACATCGCCACAGGAATGACATTAATATCCGTGGTATAGATCGCAACGATATAGGGGCGGGCAAGCGCAATCAATGTCATGGTCAAGGCTGCAAAGATCGTGGCCGTAATCAATCCCACGATTTGTACTTGGCGCATTGCATGCCAGTTTTGTTCACCGTAATACATGCCAACACGAATGGTTAATGCAATGGCTAAAGACAGTGGGATCATAAACAGCTGAGAAGTGACTGAGATCGCAATCTGATGAGCTGCAATCGCATTTTCACCAAGCGGACCCAGTACAATCGCACCTGTACTGAAAATACTGACTTCAAAAAATACAGCAAGCCCAATGGGTAAACCCAGTTTTAAAATGCGTTTAATCCAAACTGGATCAATTCTTTCCCATTTTGTGAAGACTGGTGCCTGTTTATAGGCTTTGGCTTTGGAAATATAAATGGCCAAAGTGATAAACATCAGCCATTGCAAGATCGCTGTTGCAAAACCACAACCTGCGCTGCCCAATGCTGGAATTGGCCCAAAGCCATACATAAAGATAAAGTTCAGTGGAATCAATACCAGTAAGGCAATCAAGCTAATGGCTGTGACAGGACGTGGATGTCCCAACGCTTCTGAATAACTACGTAGAGCTGCATACATCATCACTGCAGGCATACCAAAGCCAATTGCATGTAAGAACAGGCTTGCTTTCGGTATTAAGCTTTCAGGCACACCAAACAGGGGCAGGAACATTGGCATACATTGCAGAATTAACATCGCAACGATACCGAGAATGACAGCAACCCATAAAGACTGGCGGGCAATGGTTGGAATTTTTTCGGGTGTTCTTGCACCACGTGCCTCAGCAACCAAAGGTGTTGTTGCCAACATGATTCCTGCAAAGAGCAGCATGACTGGAATCCATAGTCCAACACCGACTGCAATCGCTGCCAAATCCGTAGCAGAAAGATGACCTGCCATAATGGTATCGATTAAACCTAATCCAGCTTGGGCAAACTGTGTAATTAGAATTGGAAACATCAAATGAAATAGCTGTTTGAGTTCAAAGCGCTTGGTTGTGGCATGGGACACAAAAAATACTCTTATTAAAATGGGGGGAATTAGCGTTGTAGTGTTAATAACACACCAATAAAAATCACAATGCTACCCAGTAGACGTTGCCAATTGATCGGTGTTTTGTCTGTACCTAACCAGCCAAAGTGATCAATCAACATGGAAATCACCAATTGTCCAAAAATCACTAAACCTGAAAAAGTTAAAAATCCGAGTTTAGGTGCAGTATAAATGCTCATGCTAATTGCATAAACCCCAAGACAACCGCCTAACCACAGATACCAAGGAATTTGTGAAAGTTCAACTAAACTGGGTTTGTCTGCACCTTGAAAATAAACCAGCAAGGCTAGAATAATCGTCCCAATCAAGAAGGAAAGCAACGCGGCTTGTAGTGGTGAGTTCAGATACTCTCGAAGTTGTGCATTGATCGCCGTTTGAAATGCCATTGCTATGCCAATCCCTAAAGCGAGGGGCAGTATAAATAGCAATTGGCTGGAAATTTTCATCATATTATCGGTCTAATTGTTCTTTATGCTTTCAGTCTAACTGAATACATAGGGGATGATAAGCCGTATGCGTATTGATGCTGCAACCGTGCCGAGTCGAGTCATGTTAAAATAATCAGGTTCTGTCATTGAGCTTGTATTTTGAGTCCGTTAAATCCAGCAAATATCCCACTGTCCTTGTATATCCATATGCCATGGTGTGTACGTAAATGTCCTTATTGTGACTTTAATTCGCACGCTGTACCTGATGGGCAATTGTCGTTGGATTTGGAACAGCAATATCTTGCTGCACTGGTGGCTGACTTTGAGACTCAGGTTGAAATGGCGCAAGGCAGATCCATTCATAGTGTGTTTATTGGTGGCGGGACACCGTCACTGATTTCTGCACAAGGTTATCAATGGTTGTTTGATCAACTCAAAGCACGTTTAGACTTTGAAGTTGGCTGTGAAATTACACTGGAAGCTAATCCTGGGACGGTTGAGCATGATCCATTTGCTGATTATCTGGCGGTGGGGATTAATCGTTTGTCATTGGGTGTTCAAAGTTTTGATCCTGAACATTTACAGCGCTTAGGTCGTATCCACTCAGCCAATAATGCATTGGATGCCATTCAGCAGGCGCGTCAGGCAGGCTTTGAGCGCGTCAATGTCGATCTGATGCATGGTTTACCTCAACAGACTGAGGAGCAGGCCTTAACCGACCTGAGATTGGCTGTGGAGCAGGGTGCAACACATATTAGCTGGTATCAACTGACCATTGAGCCAAACACGGTTTTCTTCCGCACCCAGCCTGTATTGCCTCGAGATGAGGTTTTAGAACATATTCAAGAGAAGGGTGAGGCGTACTTAAAAGCCAATGGTTATGTGAATTATGAAGTTTCAGCATGGCGTAAAGAACAACCATCTGCACATAATTTGAATTATTGGCAATTTGGTGATTATCTGGCGATTGGTGCAGGTGCACATGGCAAAGTTACCCGAGCAGATGGGGTTTATCGGTTCCAGAAAACCCGCTTGCCGAAAGATTATTTAGCCAAAGTTCCAGCAGAGCATGTGCAAATGAAGCGTATTGAAGCTGAGGAATTACCTTTTGAATTTATGATGAATGCTTTGCGTTTAAATGATGGTGTTGCTGCAGCATCTTATGTTCAACGTACAGGGCTGGCGTTGGAAGATTTGAATGAGACGTTGCATCAGTTGCGTGAGAAAAAACTGCTCATTGCTGATCAGGATCGAATTGCCTGTACTGAGCAGGGGCATATCTTTTTAAATTCGGTATTAGAAGCGTTTTTATAATTTCAACACATGATGACTTTGAGCAAGGATGCTTAGAGTGAAACCAGTTCTGTTGTCATCTTTTAGAAAGAACTTAAATAGAAAATAAAAAAGCCTCATCAATGATGAGGCTTTTTAGAATTTGGTGGGTCGTCCGCGATTCGAACGCGGGACCAACGGATTAAAAGTCCGCTGCTCTACCAGCTGAGCTAACGACCCTGAAAGAATTTTAGAGTAACACTCTAAAATTTTTGCAAGACAAGCAAAGCGCGTAGTCTTACAAATCTCGATAACTTTCGGTTATCAATCCTTTTCAGGAATATCAAAACATTAGATGGTGGGTCGTCCGCGATTCGAACGCGGGACCAACGGATTAAAAGTCCGCTGCTCTACCAGCTGAGCTAACGACCCTAAGCAAGTGTTTCAACAAGCTTCGCAAGAAAAACTAATTTGTTCTAAATGCGTCTTCGTTTTGATGTTGCGTATTCTAGCAACTTATTCAGCTAACACAAGAGGAAATTCAAAAACATGTGCATGATTGTTTATAAAAAGCACGATTTCCTCTTATTTAGCTAAAAAATAAACTAGAAACGGTATTGATAGCTTTGAATATTATCAAAGATCTCAGTATTTACATCACTATAGCTGCTTGCACCAGGTAATAAAACCAGTAAACGTTCAGAAGTTTTGCTCGGATTAAATGAGTCTTCTTTCAGTTTATTCTTCTGGTATTTAAATGTCCCAGTCGTTTCCACTTTCTCTTGAACACGTAAGAAAACAGGAATGGCATAAGATGGTAAGCATTTTTTAAACACATTAACCATGTCGCTTAAATCCGCTTCATTCAGTTCTGCACCGTCGATCAAGGTAATCGCAGCCATACCTGCACGACCATTGGTATTTGGAATTTCAACACCGTATACCACTGCTTCGGCAATCTTTTCATATTCGCAGACCATGTTTTCTACTTCTGTTGTAGAAACGTTTTCACCTTTCCAGCGGAATGTATCACCTAGACGGTCAACAAACTGTGCATGGCGGAAACCAATATCACGGACCAAATCTCCAGTATTAAAGTATGAGTCACCTTGGGTAAACACATCTTTCAAAATCACAGATTTGTTCTTTTCTGGATCGGTGTAGCCATCAAATGGTGAACGGCTGGTGATTTTACCAATCAGTAAGCCCACTTCGCCTGTTTTCACTTTCTTGCAGTAACCTTTCTTATCGCGAACTAATTCATTCTTTTCTTTGTCAAATTCAACGATCGCGTATGGTGTTGGAGAGAAGCCTACAGTGTTGTCAAAGTTGAAGATGTTGCTAAAACCAACGTTACCTTCGCTAGATGCGTAAAGTTCAAGTACTTCTTCAACACCAAAACGTTCTTTAAACTTGCCCCAGATATTTGGACGCATGCCATTACCAATCATCTTAGTCACGCGATGGGCACGATCTTGTTCTGTGACAGGTGCATCAATCAGGTAACGACACAGTTCACCGACATAACCAATTGCAGAGGCATTGAATTTCTGTACATCTTTCCAGAATGCACTGGTTGAATACTTGCGGCGTACGGCAAGTGTTGCACTGCCTGCAATCACACCACACCAGCACACGACTACACCTGTTGCATGGTAAAGCGGGAGGGTCACGTACATCACATCATCTTTACCTAAATTCAGGATATGACCATAGGTGCCATAGGCAAGTGTCCAGCGGCTATGGGTGAAAATCACGGCTTTTGGTAAGCCTGTTGTACCAGAGGTATAGATGTAGAACAAACCATCTTTACCTGTCACGGTGCGGGTAGTCGATGGATTGAATTTTGGAAATTGGTCAATTTGTTGCGCAAGGTTCACGTAACCTTGTGGTGCAATTCCTGCATTTTTACGCGTTTCTTGATCGGCAAACCAGTGGAATCGATCTTGAGCAACTTTTAAGTCTTGGCGTGCTTCATCAATCGCAGCACGGACTTCTTCCCCTGCAATGACTGCAATTGGGTTCACCAAGTTGATACTGTGTGCAAGCACTTTACCGACTTGCGAGGTGTTGACGAGTGCAATGGTGACGCCAATTTTTGCCAAAGCAACAATAGAAGCGATCAGTTCTGGACGGTTTTCAACCATCACTGCAATCACGTCGCCTTTCTTTGCCCCAAGTGATAAGTAGTAATGTGCAATCTGGTTTGCCCATTCATTGAGTGCTTGATAGCTATAGCTTTGATCTTCAAATAACAGTGCGATGCCTTGAGGGTTACGCTTGACTGCTTTTTCAAAGGCAATACCTAAACCAGCAGGAGATGTTGGCGTTCGCAAATATGCTTGTTTAAGACCATTGAGGATATGAGGTACTTTAGTGATGAAGTTAGGAAGTCGAGTAGCGACATCACCAAGGGTAATAATATCGGTCTGCGTAGTTTGGCTCATATCAATCCTATTTATTTTTCGATCAATCCAAGAAATGGCTATCCGTTAGAACACAACCATTCACACCATTTTGTTAATGCTGTTTTGTAATGGTAAGTGCCTAGAGCAATCAACCTAATTTGACAAAATAACAAAAAAGCCTAGTCATCGAAATGACTAGGCTTAGCCTTATTGAGTGCAATTTAGCAAATTACTCACTCAGCGGTGGTCTTTTTCGGTGGGCGTCCGCGAGGGCGGCGAGGGCGGTTTGATTTCTCTTTTTCCGCTTTCGCTGCTTCATCTTCTGCTTCCGTTTCAGCCGTAGATTCAGCTTTTTCAACAGCTTGAGTAGATTCAGTAACTTCTGCAACAGTCTCGCTTACGGTTTCAACTTCAGCAGTTACAGCAGGTTCAACTACTTCAGCCTCAACTGGTGCAACATCAGCTACAGCATCTGTACTGGCAAGTTCTAAAGGTTGTTGCTCAGGTGCAATTACGGTTGCTTCTGTGACGACTGCATCGTCTGCTTGTTTCACTTCTTCTTTCGATTCAGTGCTTTCTACAGCAGCTGGCGTTGCATTTGAGGCAACATGTGCTTCTTTCGCTTGTTCCGCAGCAAGTTTCGCTAAACGACGGCGCTCACGAGGGTCATTGGCAACACGAACTGCCGCTGCGTCTGGTGGTGTTAATGCTAACACTGGCGCTGGTTCAGCTTCTTCAGTTGGTTTTTGCGTCGGAAGTTCAGCATCGCGTGTTACAGGACGCTTTTCTTGCTCAACTACAGTTTCCGTCACTAAGCTACTTGCATGTTGTTCAGCGAACTTTTGTAAAGCACGGTTGAAGGTTGTAACTAAGCCAAATTGCTCAATCAGGATTGTGCAATCATCACCATAGACATGGCGGATTAAGCTACCCATTGTGTACTGACCAAGTGTAGGCGTCTGTGATAGAGCAACTTTGACTGTAGCCGTTTTCGGTGCAGTTTGATTATTGCGCTGACGACGACGTGAACGAGGATCATTGCTGGCACGTTGTGCAGGTGCTTGTACAGTTTCTTCGTCTGCTGCCTTTTCAGTAGCTGCTTGTTCTACTTGAGCTGGTGCTGGCGTTTCAACTTTCTCGACTACAGGTTTTACCTTTTCTGCTTTAGCAGCCGGTGTTGGTGCCTGTTGTGGATTCAATGCAACAATTTCACTTTGACCTTGATCAAGATTCACGATCAACGCAGTGTTCATTGGCTCTACGCGTGGTGTATCAATGACATCAACTTTCACTTGCTGTGAATTTACTGCAGTTTCAGGTGCAGCAGGTGTTTCGTTTAAAACACTTTGATCACGGTGGCGGTTCGGTCGATTTGGACGTTGCTGGTTACGGTCACGACGTGGTAAAGGCGCAGACTCATTGCCTTGAGCAGCATCATGATGCTGTTGCTGGTTTTGAGATTCTTGTGGCTGCTGACGTTTTTGTTGACGTTTTAGCTCACGTTGCTCTTGGCGCTGTTCTTGACGTGACAGTTGAACGACTTCTTCATGCACTTGATTTTGTTGTTCATGCGCATGAACATGTTGTTCACGTTGCTCTTTGTGTTTGCGTTTCTTCTGGTTTTGATTTGGACGATGTGATTTTTCGTCTTTCTCAAATGTTTCACGCGCTTCTTGTTTCACAGGATTTTGTGAAATATAAGCATTGTTTGCAGCTGGAGCAGCAACTTCAGCGACAACAGGTGTAGTCACTTGACCAAATTGACCACGGCTCACCGCACCATTGTTCACCATTTGTTCAATCGCGGCTGCTGCATTTTGTGCAGAACGAGATTGATCAGTGGTTTGCGCTTGTTTTTGAACAAATAGGTTCTCTAACCAAGCACAAGGACTCGCTGACTTTTGTGTCGTTGCTTGAGTCTGTTTTGCTTGCGCAGCGTGTTGCTGGTTTGCTTTCTTCTGTGGTGCAGCTGCTTGATTTTGTGCAGGTGCAGCATGATGATGCTCTGCATCTTCTAAATGCCAGTCAGAAGACTCATAACCAAGTTCTTTTTCGCTTGAACGGGTTGCTTCTGTACGTTCATAGCTAGAAGGCGCGAAACCATCTGGATTGAACTGGATTTGGTAGTGTGGTGTTTCTAAGTGCGGGTGAGGCAACACGGTAACACGTACATTCGAGGTTTGTTCTAAGTAAACCAAGCTGTGACGCTTTTCATTCAATAAGAATGCTGCAATTTCTACAGGGACTTCGACTTGAACTTCACCTTGACGCTCGCGTAGTGCAATTTCTTCAACCTTACGCATAATCGAAAGTGATAGTGAGCGTAAGTCACGTACCATACCTGTGCCATGACAGCGTGGGCAAACGTAGCCAGTCGCTTCTTCTAAAGAAGGACGTAAACGTTGACGGCTCATTTCCATCAGACCAAAACGTGACAGTTGACCGAATTGAATACGTGCGCGATCGCTTTGCGTTGCTTCACGTAATTTCGCTTCAACCATACGCTGGTTGCGGTCTTTAGTCATGTCGATGAAGTCGATTACGACTAAGCCACCAATATCGCGTAAACGAAGTTGACGTGCGATTTCTTCAGCAGCTTCTAAATTGGTATTTAAAGCAGTTTCTTCAACATCATGACCGCGGGTTGATTTCGCAGAGTTGATATCGATCGATACCAATGCTTCTGTTTGGTCAATCACGATTGAACCACCTGAAGGAAGTTTTACTTCACGTTCATAGGCAGTCTGGATTTGGCTTTCGATACCAAAATGAGCAAATAATGGCTCGTTCAAGGTATAGGTTTTTAATTTGTCGAGCTGACGCGGCATGACTGCTTTTACGAAGTTATAGGCTTCGTTATAGGCTTGCTCGCTATCAATCAGGATTTCAGCCACATCATCACGTAAATAATCACGGATGGCACGTGTCACCACACCAGCTTCTTGATGAACCAGCATTGGTGATGGACCAGTGCTTGCAGAACCTTGGATTTGCGCCCAAAGGTCAAGCAAATGTTGCAAGTCGAGTTGTAACTCTTCCTGTGTGCGACCAATACCCGCAGTACGAACGATCACACTCATGCCACGCGGTACATTTAAAGAGGCTAAAATTTCTTTTAGTTCTTCACGTACTGAACCCGAAATTTGACGGCTGATGCCACCACCTTTCGGGTTATTTGGCATGAGAACTAAATAACGACCAGCAAGTGAGATAAAAGTAGAAAGGGCAGCACCTTTATTGCCACGCTCTTCTTTCTCAACTTGAACCAGTAATTCAGTGCCTTCAGTGATGAGTTCACGAATATTTGAAGTTTGACGAGGGTCAGCTTTGAAATACGAGTTTGCAATTTCTCGCATAGACAAAAAGCCTTGACGCTGTGCGCCGTACTCAACGAAAACCGCTTCTAAAGATGGTTCAACGCGAGTGACGTGACCTTTATAGATATTTGATTTTTTTTGTTCGCGAGTACGATTCTCTAAATCGAAATCGTAAAGACGATTACCAGTGATAAGTGCAACGCGAACTTCTTCGGCGTGGGTTGCATTAATCAACATACGTTTCATGGGTGTGACACCTAATAGTGATGCACACAAACAACAAGCTCAATATTTTTGAGCAAACATCAAATTGGCGCGATCAAGACTCAGAAGCAACTTTGTGTAGGAAGTTCTGAAACCACTGACTGTAAATATCCAGCTGGGGTTTTGATACGGTTATTTTGATGTCGGCAATACTGCTTCAATCTTGAATCCGTTGATATTTCATGTATGTCTTACATCTGTGAAATATCACTAGATCCGACATAATCAAAGTTTCCTGTACGCTTCACTGGCGGGTGAGCGGTGCATTGGATGGTGACTTTCACTGTCATTAAGCATTGAAGTCGATCCATCTGGAAGTCTTGATACGGAATGATCATCGTATCTCTGCTTAGCAGTTCCAATGCATCAACGCTTTAGCCTGAATGCGACATCAGGGAGCAAATTGTCTGATGTGGATCAGTTTACGTTTAATAACCAGCAAATTGCTGGCGACATATTTTTTCTGAACAAACTGTATGTGCATATGCACAATTAAACGCAACAGTTTGCCATTTTGCCGATATAATAAGCCTTCGGCGTCGGCATAATTCTTTAGGACCTATCCGAGTTGTTGGTGAATATCTCATCGATTGAAAATTTTATCTAAATAAAATTTCTGATTTGATGCTCACTTACGGTGGTATCCGTGCGCTGAATATACCAAACCTTGCAGCATCTGCCTATGGGCTAAGTTTAGGTTTCTTGTGAAATAACTTAGCTAAATGATCATTTTTTAATCATATTTAGCAAATCTTGGATTAATTGAGCGTATGAATTCTACACAACAATGGCAAAGTGTCACTTGGTTTGACGTGGATGAGCATCAAGACGGGCAGCGAATAGATAATTTTTTATTTACCCGATTAAAAGGTGTTCCAAAAAGTCGAATCTACCGTTTGATTCGTGAAGGGCAAGTACGCGTTAATAAAAAAAGAATAAAAGCAGAAACACGTTTGAATATTGGCGACCAGATTCGTGTCGCACCAATCCGCTATGAACAAAAGGATGAAACTGCTGCACCGGTGAGTGATGGCGTGGCACAAAGCCTACTCAGCCGTGTGGTGTATGAGGACGAAGGGCTATTGATTGTGAATAAACCTTCAGGGATTGCCGTACATGGGGGTAGTGGTGTGGCTTATGGCTTAATCGAAGCTTTACGTGCCGCGACAGGTAAAAAATATCTGGAGCTGATCCATCGGATTGACCGAGATACTTCAGGCTTGGTCATGATCAGTAAAAAGCGTAGTACTTTAAAGCTGCTGCAAGATCTATTGCGTGAGCATAAAATTCAAAAAACCTATGCTGCGATCGTCAAAGGACAAGTCAGTCTGGATCAGCAATTGATTGATGCACCATTGTTGCGTTATGAACTCGCCAATGGTGAACGTCGCGTTCGTGTGACCAAAGAAGGTAAGCCGAGTAAGACCGATTGGAAAGTAGTTGAACGCTTTAAATCAGCTACTTTGGTACATGCGTCACCGTTATCGGGGCGGACCCATCAAATTCGTGTGCATGGTTTAAGTATTGGTCATCCTTTAGTCGGGGATGATAAATATGGGCACAATACGGCATATACAGGCCCTGAAGCGCGTCGTTTGTGTCTACATGCAATGCGTTTAGAGATTCCAAACTATCCAACCATTGAAGCGCCAATGCCTGAAGATATGCAACAGGTGATCGATCAGTTGAGAAAGCAGAAATGAATCAAAATATCGAGTTAGTGATTTTCGACTGGGATGGCACTTTATTCGATTCGGTTGGGCAAATCGTGGCAAGCCTGCAATATGCAGCACAACAATTTGAACAACCGCTGACAGATGAAGCAGCAAAAAGCATTATTGGCTTAGGTTTACCCGAAGTCATGCAGATCTTGTTTCCACAAGTGCCGCATTTACAGCAAGACATTTTGCAGTGTTATGCAGATCATTATGTCGCGAACTCCAAAGAGGACGCATGGTTTAGCGGTGTTGCAGAGTTACTGGCTGATCTAAAACAGCAAGGCTTAAAGCTCGCTGTGGCAACAGGCAAAAGTCGTAAGGGTTTAGATCGAGTTTTAGCACAAACCAATAGTGATGAGATCTTTGATATTACCCGTGCAGCCAGTGAAACTAAATCTAAACCTGATCCATTGATGTTGCAGGAAATTTTGACTGAAATGGATGTCGCTGCTGATCGTGCTGTTATGGTGGGTGATACCAGTTATGATCTAGAAATGGCTCGAAATCTGAATATGCCGCGTATTGGGGTGAGTTATGGTGTGCATAGCATTGAAACCTTGCAGCAATTTCAGCCACTCACCATCGCGCACAATGTGCATGATTTGCATGCTTATTTGAAAAGTGTGCTAAATGTTGCTGCCTTGACCGAGAGTTAATCCATCCACATCATATGAAACGACAATGATGGGAGTGTTCACACTCCCATCATCCATAATAACAATAGGGATCGTATGAGTCGTTCAATCCGTTTGCTCAATCTATTACAGTTGCTCAGAGAATATCGCTATCCTGTGACCGCGCAGGTGTTGGCAGAGCGTTTGCAAATCAGTCAGCGCAGTGTTTATCGTGATATTGAAACCTTGCGTGAGCAGGGCGTTTGTATTGATGCTGCCGCTGGACTAGGGTTTCAACTGAAACAAGATTTCTTATTGCCACCCATGACGCTGAATGAAACTGAGATCGAAGCAATTTTTTTAGCTTTAAATTGGTTGAATGATATTCCTGATCTGGCGTTGAAATCAGCCTCGACTTCGGTGTTGGCAAAGCTCAATGCGGTACTGCCTGAACATTGTCAGCAGCAACTTAAACAAACCACTTTAAGATCCATCAATGTTTGGTTGCCTGTTGATGAAACTTTGGTGGAGCAAGTGCGTTTGGCGATCCGTCAGCAGTTAAAAATTACGGTGGATTACGCCGACGAACAACAACGGATAAGTTCTCGTATTTTGTGGCCATTTGCGCTAGGTTATTTTAATGATCGAATCGTATTGGCTGCATGGTGTGAGCTACGTAAAAGTTTTCGTCACTTCCGTATTGATCGGATTCGAGCATTGAGCCTGAGTCAGGAGCTTTACCCACAATTTAAACAACAATTATTTCAACAATGGTGGACACAAGAAGTTTGTCGTTCGACTACTGACAAAAACTGACAATCAAAACAATTACATTGAAATAAGAATAACTCACCAAGGAAATATCAAAATGGCACTTAAACTTTATACCAATAGTTTTTCACGTGGCGTCGTTGTCGACTGGTTACTCATCGAGTTGGGTGTGCAATGTGAACGCATTGAGGTGGCTTTCCAAACGGAAATGAAAGCCCCTGAATACCTAAAAATTAATCCTTTTGGCAAAGTACCTGTGCTTGTCGATGGTGATGTGGTGGTGTATGAGCTAGATGCAATTTGTGCTTATTTGGCCGATAAATTTGCGGATAAAGGCTTGGCGCCCGCATTGAATGATCCAAAACGTGGCGTGTATTATCGTTGGTTATTCTTCATCTCTGGGCCTTGGGAAGCAGCTTCAACTAATAAAATGCTGGGCGTTGAAGTGAAACCCGATCAGAAAGGTTCTGTAGGATATGGTGATTATCAAGATGCCTATAACGCCTTTGTGCAAGGACTCAGTGAAGTTGATCCCTATTTATGTGGCAAACAGTTTACGGCTGCAGATGTGACGGTTGCTGCGATGTTATTTTGGCAGCTTAAGATGGGAGAGGTACAGTCTCATCCAGCGATTGAACATTATTTAGAAAATATTAAACAGCGACCAAGTTACCAAAAATTCGCTGCATTTTTTAGTAATGCCTAGGCCAATTGGCTTTGCTTAAAGAATAACGAAGCCGATTGATTCGGCTTTTTTATTTATGAAAAATTTAGTGCGAATTCAAATGGGAGCCATCTAAGCCAAATATATGCCGAATTTCTTCTAGGAATTGCTGTGTGGCAAGGTTCAATTGATTTTTTGGATAACTCATAAAAACATCGAGACAGGGCAATGGGTGATGCAATGATCTGACAACGATCTGGTCAGTGGCTAAGGCTTGGATATAGGCGGGTAAAATGGCGCAACCATGCCCCGAATGTACGGCTTGGAGCGCTTCGGCAATACTATTGGCTTCATCGATACTTTGAAAATGAATTTGCTGTTGTTTAATGAACTGTGTAATTGTTCGAGCTAAAGGCTGGGAGAGCTTATGGGTCAGAATCGTTAATGGAAAATCTTTGAGTTGGGCTGTAGTGATTTCTGAATATTGTGCTAAAGGATGCTGCTTGGGAAGCATAAACATCAAAGGTTCTCTTAACACCAATTGACTGGCAAAAGCTTCATTTTCAAATTTCTGATTAATAAAAATAATGTCCAGCTCACCTTTTTTAAGCTTGGTGATTTGATCGCTTTCTTTGAGATTAAGTGTACGAATCTGCAATTTGGGTAGTCGAACTCTTAAGCGCGGCAAAATATAAGGGAAAATACGAATTTCCGCAGAAGGAACAAAGCCGATTTTTAAGCACTGTACTTTGGCCGCAGCAACCTGTCGCGCCATGGTGACAGCTTTGTCTGCTTGAGTGAGGGTTAAACGTGCTTGTTCCAGAAAAACTTGACCTTCGTCGGTTAACTCCACTTTGCGTTTGGTACGATGCAACAGTTGCACACCAACATCATCTTCGAGATCTTTAATTTGCTGACTGAGTGAAGGCTGAGACGTGTGTAATTTAAGCGCTGCTTTACTGAAACTTAGCTCTTCAGCAACGGTAATGAAATAGCGTAAATGACGTAATTCCATAAGACTGGTCCAAGAGTGTCTTACTATTATTTTAGTTATCGTGATGAGAACATCATGTTGTTGCCGCATTATATCTGAGGTGGTTTTATATACAATATGCTTTTTTATAAAATAAAAGAAATAGAGTAAAAGATGAAATTTAGGCTGTGACCTAAATTGTGATTATGCGTTATTAGTTCGGTAAAATTGTGTTGACTCTACCAGAGAAAATCAGCATAACTAACAAGCTTATGTTAGGATCAAAGACCGATTATAGTGATTTGGAATAAGACGAGAATCCTAAAAAAATCATCATGATTTGAAAGGCTATCGCGTTAAAAAATAATCCATGACCTAAACGGGATACCAAACCATTCACCTCATGCGATGAGATTCCACCAAAGAAGACGTACATGAAAGATAAGCCGACATTAACCTACCAATTGCCGACACAATCTTGCTTGAGCCATACTTGGGGGAAACCTCCTTTTCCACATGAAGCCTCTGATCATTGTGGGATTGATCGTTTCTATAATTTACAGAAACCCTTAACACCATTTGATCGTAAAGGCTTACTCAAATGGTTGGCAACACGTAAATCATCGACTTGGACTGTAGATCGTTCGCATGAATGGAACATGCGTAATCACATGCTGGAACTTCCACAGAATCGCCCACATGCCGATATGAATGATTGGCAAATTTGGTTTGTCGGTCATGCGACGGTGTTAATTCAAATCGGGCCCTATAATTTTCTGACCGATCCAGTCTGGTGTGAGTATGTTAGCCCGAAACAGGGCAATGGCCCACAGCGTGTTTGCCCAGCAGGGATTGCCTTAGAGCACTTGCCGACCATTCATGGAGTGCTACTCAGTCATAACCATTATGATCATATGGATTTGGCAACTTTAGAGTGGTTGCACCAAAAATTTGAAATGCCGATTTATACAGGCTTAGGCAATGGTTATTACCTACCTAAACATTTGCATGTGATTGAAATGGATTGGTGGCAGGAAATCCCGTTTCATGATGAGTTGAAGATTGCCTATACACCTGCACAGCATACTTCTGGACGTGGGGTGCGTGATCAGAACAGAGCATTGTGGGGTGGTTTTTCCTTACTTGCTAAAACAGGACATTGTTTCTTTGCTGGGGATACGGGTTATTCCACACACTTCAAACAAATCCATGAGCGTTATGGCGATGTTCGGGTGGCATTATTGCCGATAGGGGCTTATGAACCGCGGATGTTGATGCGATATGTCCATATGAACCCTCAAGATGCATTCCATGCCCATTTAGACTTACACGCTCACCGTTCTCTGGCGATTCATTATCGAACTTTTCAACTGACTGACGAAGATCGAGATGCTCCTGAGCATGAACTTCAACAAGCAATGAAATCATCCTCGAAATTGGTGAATCCCTTCTATTGTATCCGCGAAGGGCACTTTATTCGTGCTTAGTATCTTGAAGGGTCTCAAGACACTAAATTGAAATCATCGAAAGACTTGCCAGCGCAATATTCATGACTACAGGATTAAAGGCTTGATAGATCTGATTGGGATAAATAAACAAAACGAAAATAAATAGCCCAATCAGGCTGATAATGCTGAGCCAATGCAAATATTTATGAGTTAAAAATAAAAACAGACTACCAAAAATGATCTCGGCAATGCCGGACAGTGAAATCATCCATGCAATATAAGGCGCAGGCACATGAAGTTGCTGCCAAACATATTGTTCACCTTCGACTTGAAAAATCAGTTTCGGAATGAGTCCTTGATAAATCCAGAGACTTGCAATAATCAACTGACAAAACTTCAAAATCCGTTGAAGGGTCAGGTTCTCGTGATTCATGTGAAGACCTCATCCAAGAGAAAATGTTGCTGAGTTTCAGGTGTCACTCGATAGCATTGTTCATTTTGACCAAATAAGCGATAACGATTGAGTGCAATACGACGATAAGCAAAATCACGGATGACTTTAGGGATAACACGTGCATATTTTAAACTGGTGTAGGGGGAGTCTAGCCGTTGAATGATGCGTAGAAATGCGGTCGATTCGGTATAGCATTGACCATTTTCCAGTAAGACCATTGTTTCAAAATGATCAGTAGGAAGATGGCAATAGGTAAGGAGTTGCTGCCCAATATTGGATTGAACAGAAACCAGTTTGAACAGGTACTCAAATCATGTTTGATCATAAAGTCAGCCCATGCTGAGCACAACACACATTCGGCATCAAATAGGATGATGTTATGAGTTTGAATCAGTTGTTCTAATCGATTTTGCATGGTTATTTTTCTGATGTTGTTTTGAATAAATTGTCACCCAGTTCCATAAAAAAAGCCATCCGAAGATGGCTTTTTGTTTTCGAGGTTTAAAGTTTAGAGAAAACTTGGCAAATGACGTGCTGGATCAGTTTCACGTGCTGCCTGAGCATCGGCAACGCTAAGCCCTAGTGCTGCTGCAACACCTTCACCATAAGCTGGATGGCAAGCATAGCAGTTACGGATATGACGATACTTGATGAAGTCTAAAGCATCGCCCATCGCACGTGCAGTATTGCCAAACAATGCTTGTTGTTGCTCTGGTGTCATCAATTCAAACAAGGCACGTGGTTGACTGAAGTAGTCGCTGTCATCTTCACGATAGTCCCAGAAATCAGCATCACCATTAATTTTCAATGGTGGCTCTTTGTACTGAGGCTGCTCTTGCCATTGACCGAAGCTATTTGGCTCATAGTGTGGTAAGCCACCATAGTTTGCATCCGTACGACCTTGACCATCGCGGTGATTACTGTGCACAGGGCAACGCGCTGCATTGACTGGAATTTGTTGGTAGTTCACACCGAGACGGTAGCGTTGAGCATCCGCATAGTTAAACAAACGTGCTTGTAACATACGGTCTGGTGAAACACTGATACCTGGCACCAAGTTGCTTGGTGCAAAAGCAGATTGTTCCACATCCAAGAAGAAGTTCTCTGAATTGCGGTTTAATTCAAACTCACCAACTTCAATCAATGGATAGTCGCCGTGAGGCCACACTTTGGTTAAGTCGAATGGGTGGTAAGGAACTTTTTCTGCATCTTGCTCTGGCATAATTTGTACAAAAAGCGTCCATTTTGGATAATCTTGGCGCTCAATTGCATCAAATAAATCTCGTTGATGACTTTCACGATCTTGACCAACTAATTCGCCAGCTTCAGCATCAGTTAGGTTTTTAATACCTTGCTGTGTTCTAAAATGGAATTTCACCCAGAAACGTTCATTGTCTGCATTAATAAAACTATAGGTATGGCTACTAAATCCATGCATATGGCGGTAGCTTGAAGGAATACCGCGATCAGACATCACGATCGTCACTTGGTGCAAGGCTTCTGGAAGTAATGTCCAGAAATCCCAGTTGTTGGTTGCACTACGCATGTTGGTTTTAGGATCGCGTTTTACCGCTTTGTTTAAATCTGGGAACTTACGTGGATCACGTAAGAAGAACACAGGAGTATTGTTCCCGACCATGTCCCAGTTACCTTCTTCAGTGTAAAACTTTAAGGCAAAACCTCGGATATCTCGTTCTGCATCCGCTGCACCACGTTCCCCTGCAACCGTAGTAAAACGTGCAAACATCTCAGTTTTTTTACCGATTTCGCTAAAAATTTTAGCGCGAGTATATTGGGTAATGTCATGGGTTACGGTGAATGTGCCAAATGCACCAGAACCTTTGGCATGCATACGACGCTCAGGAATGACTTCACGGACAAAGTTGGCAAGTTTTTCATTCAGCCATAAATCCTGGGCTAATAATGGTCCTCTAGCTCCTGCGGTCATACTGTTTTGGTTATCAACGACAGGGGCACCAAAATCAGTGGTTAAGTGGCTATAAGGACATTTTTTATCGTCTTGGCTCATGTTCTATCTCCATCAAGATGACCTGTGAGTGAGATCATCTCAACTATTGGACCGTTCAAAGATATGAATGTTTAACTATTTCATGTGCAAATTGGGTATCGAAATTTCAGATGCCTAAGTGCGATTTATCATGATCAAGTTCACATCCTTTGTATTTTTACTCTAGGTTGATGAAAGCTTTTTTTCCAATGGATTAAAGTTGATGTCATAAATGCTTTATTCGATTGAAGCTGTCTAAATCTTAAACATGAACTGGGTTTTTTTGAATGTTAGATTTGTTAAAAAAAGATAAAAGATAAATAAAAAATAAAGACTTACTGTATTACTTGGTTTTGATCGAGTATCAATATAAGACTTGGTTAGAAGAAACAAAAATGGCTTAACGTGCATGAGGAGCAGCTACTTTTACATGTTGGAGTTATGTAAAAGTAAGTTAGGACATTTCCGTAATCCTTTTACCTCGGTTGAATTTAGACTGGCTTTAACTGCCGTATTTTAAACGATTGCACTTTATTCAAACGATTCGACTGTCTGAAACGATATGCTCGGTAGGAGATATGTAAATCCTCAGGATTTTAATGTGCGCTATGTTATTTTGTGCTTATCTTTTAAGAGATTAAAAAAATGAAGAAGTTAGCATTGAGTTTCGGGTTGTCTTTAACTGTTTTAGCAGGTTGTACTTCCATGCCACAAAAAGATGAGACTAAAGCAAATTCATTGAATGTTGAGTTTGTTGGACAAGGTAATTATACGGTTACGCAACAGCAGGGTACTGTAAGTTTATATGCAGTGGACAGTCAGATCGCAGATGTTCCAGCGACTTTGATTCAGCAGAAAAAAGTCCAGATTTCTCAAGTACCATTTGCAGTTGATTTTACTGTCCCAGCAGATCACCGCAAGCTTATTCAACCTTCAGTTCGAGATGATGCTCAAATCAAGTACTATGTGACTTGGGAATCGGATGCCAAGAATCTAACTGGTAAAGATGCGATTGTGATTGATTACGATCGTAAATTTCCAAGCGTGACTTTGAATGGCGGTAAACAGCAGATTTACCTGCGTTCAGCTAAATAAATACTGTAATAAAAAAGGCGACTTTATAGAAAGTCGCCTTTTTTATGTTTGCATTTTTTACCAGTTGAAGTCTGTTTTAGACATTCAACATACGATTAGATTTGACCATGTCGGCAAGACCATGTGTTTTAAAATAATGTTCAAGCCAGCTTTTAATCACCAGTGGATTATTCATTTGTAACACATCATCCAATAGTTTCTTTGCATCAGTCATTGGTACATGGCAAATCGCTTTGCGTACTCTGAGAATATTGCTCGAACTCATTGAAAGGGTATTAAAGCCCATTGCCATGAGTAGAATTGCTGATAATGGATCCCCCGCCATTTCACCACAAACGCTAACTGGTTTTTGATGGATATGACAGTCTTGAACCAAACGTTTTAAGGCACGTAGTACGGATGGATGGAAGTGCGAATAGACGTTGGCAACATGTGGGTTATTACGATCCACAGCCAGTAAATACTGGGTCAAATCGTTAGAACCCACCGAGAAAAAGTCGACTAATTCAGCAAATTCATCGATCTGTAAAAGTACGCTTGGTACTTCAACCATAATCCCGATTTTTGGTTTGGTGATTTTGACTTGCTCTTCTTCTTGTACCGCAATCCAGTCACGTTCTAACAGATACAGTACTTCTTCGACTTCACTGACGCTGGTCACCATCGGCAATAGGATATGCAAATTATTTAGACCAATGCTGGCTTTCAGCATCGCACGAATTTGCGCAGAGAAAATTTCAGGATGATCTAGGGTAAAGCGTAAGCCACGCCAGCCCAATGCTGAGTTTTCCTCTTCAATGCTAAAGTAAGGCAAATCTTTATCCGCACCAATATCGAGGGTACGCATAATCACAGGTTTGTTCGCAAAATGACTCAACTGTTGACGGTAGATAGCACGTTGTTCTTCTTCACCAGGGAAACGTTCACGTAGCATGAAAGGAATTTCACTGCGATATAAACCGACACCTTTGGCACCACGTTGTACACCACGAACAACGTCAATCATCAAGCCTGTATTGACGAATAAAGGAATTGATACACCATCAGGCGTAATCGCATCTTTGGTTTCGTATTGTTTCAAATCTTTAGCAATTTGCTCTTCTTCTTTTTGTACTTCTTTATAACGTTGACGTAGGCGACGCGGTGGATTGACGAAGACACGTCCTTGATAGGCATCGACAATCATCTCGATATCATCAAGTGTGGTGATGGGTAATTCAGTCACGCCGACTACAGTTGGAATACCGAGAGCACGTGCCACGATCACCATATGAGAGTTGGCGGCACCTTCTGAGGTCACTATCGCAGCAATATTATCTACAGGGAGCTCAACTAAGGCTGCAGTACTGATTTCTTCTCCAATCAAAATACTGTCAGGGCTGAGTTCACGGTGGCTGGTATCATTTTCTTGCAAGCAAGCCAAAATTCGACGACCGAGGTCTTTCAGATCAGAGACGCGTTCACGCAGGTAGTCATCTTCCATTTGTGCAAACAGCGCAACATGTTTATCGATGACTTTGCGTACAGCACCTTGAGCCCAACTACCGACACGAATATGGTCTTTAATTTCACTTGGTAAAGCATTTTCATCCAACATGCGCAAGAACACGCTAAATAAGGCACGTTCTTCGGACATCAGTGAGTCTTGCATTTTCTCGTCTAAGGACTGAATCTCTAAACGTACCGCAGCAATAGCTTGATCCAATAATTCTAATTCATCGCTAATGTCTTCTGCTTCACGATCTGGAATCGCAGCAAGGTCAGCAGGAGGGTACAACACGATGGCACGACCTAAAGCGACACCGCCAGCACCTGAAACACCTTGGAAGGTTTTATAGCTAGGACCATTGCTGGGTTTGCGGAATACATCAATATTTCCTACCGCATGTGCATGGGCAATAACACCTGAAAGCTGCGCGCAAAGCGTCACTAAAAAGGATTCAGCAGCTTCACTAAAATCTTGAGACTCTTTGTTTTGAACGACTAAAACACCCATCACCTTACGGCGGTACATGACAGGCACACCAAGGAAAGAGTTAAATAGCTCTTCACCTGTTTCGGGTAAATAAGCGAAACGTTCGTGTTTGGGTGCATTGTCTAAGTTAACGATTTCTTCTCGTTGACCGACCAGTCCCACCAGACCTTCACCAACACTGAGTGAGACGGTACCCACAGCTTCAGGTTTTAAGCCTTTAGAGGCCATGAGCACATAACGACGATTACGCTCGTCCAACAAGTAGATTGAACAAACATCGACATGCATGGCATCGGCCACATGATTGACCATAATATCCAAAGAATCATGCAAACTGACGGACGCATTTATTTCTTGCACAATGCGTCTAAGCGTGTCGAGTTGCATGTTTGACATGGATGTTTACTCCAATTTATTGAATCATTATAGGCCTAGTTATAACAGCTCTCTTGCTAAAAATCATTGCTTAAAATGATGATTTAACAAGAGACACTATTGATTTTTTACAGATGTTTGCTGCAACGAGAGTGGTTGAAATATCAACTGAAGCTTATTGTCGCTGAGGTAGTTGTAAACATAACTCCATCATGGCTTTTCGGTAAACATCTCGTTTGAAGTTGACCACTTGACCTAATGGATACCAATAACTCACCCATTGCCACTCATCGAATTCGGGTGGGTCTGAGAGGTTTAACTGAATATGATGAGGCGATGCCGTTAATTTCAGTAAAAACCATTTTTGCTTTTGACCAATACATACCGGATCTGAATCTGACCGAATGTACCGATGTGGCAAACGATAACGCAGCCAGCCTTTTGTTTGCGCTATAATTTGGACGTGTTCGGGCAATAAACCGACTTCTTCTCTCAGTTCACGAAAAAGTGCCTGTTCAGGGGTTTCTCCAAATTGGATACCTCCTTGTGGAAATTGCCAAGCATTGTGACCAATGCGCTTTGCCCATAAAACTTGTCCGTCATCGTTTGCCAAAATGATCCCGACGTTGGGTCGGAAACCTTCTGAGTCGATCATTTGGCTACCTAAATTTTGTCTATATCGTTGACTTTGATCTCGGGGACAGTCACTCTTTTGCCCAACTCGAAAAAGGTCAAAGTAAAATGTTTAAAAATTGCTATGATCTTAACGAATTTCTATCGACTAGCGGAGATAGATTTACATTTTTTTTCTTAATTTTCAGTTTAAACGAGAAATTCTATGCAATTGGCTTTGTTTGATTTAGATCACACCCTGTTAAATACTGACTCTGATCACTCTTGGGGTGAATTTTTGGTCAATGAAGGTTTGGTTGATCCAGTTCATCATCGTCAAATGAATGACAAGTTCTATGAGGATTATAAAGCAGGGCAACTTGACCCAATTGCCTATAACGAATTTGTTTTTGAATTTCTGACTAAACACGATAATAATTATTTAACTGAGTTACATCAGTTGTTTATGCAAAAAGTAATCCGTCCACAAATGCGTCCTCAGGGTTTTGATGCGATTAAAAGACATCAGGATCTAGGACATGTGCTGGTTGGAATTACCGCAACAAGTGACTTTATTACCGCACCGATTTTCCGTGAATTTGGCATTACTGAAATTATTGCAACCAATGCTGAAGTGGTGGATGGTCAATATACAGGCAAAGTGACTGGGATTCCGTGTTATCAAAAAGGCAAGCTCGCACGTTTAGATCAATGGCTGGCTGGGCGAAGCGTGAACGAGTCATGGGCTTATTCTGATTCAATTAATGATCGTTTCTTGCTTGAGTATGCCACGCATGCGATTGCAGTGAATCCAGATGATCGTTTAGAAAAACTGGCACAACAACAAGCTTGGGATATTCAAGATTGGTCAATCTAGTTTGAGTCTCAAAGGCCAAAGACGTCTAATGGGAATTGGAAATGTTTGGCCTTTAATCAAGAATAATTAAAAACAAAAATACTAAGCCGATCGCTTAAGTTTATTGCTATAACACTATTGAAGTGATTCGGGGGTGTTATGTCAAAACCACATATTAAATTACCAAAACAACTGTGGACAGAACAAAGCATTGATCTGACACGACACCGCTATCAAGGTAAGTTGCTGACCAAAAGTGAAGGTTTTGCTTTGGGGAAATCGCAACGGAAAAGAATTTCACGTGAACAACTGGCACAGTTATCAGAACGCCCAAAAGAGATTACAGCTTTAACCCTCTATGATTGGAGTAATGAGGGGCGCTTGGAGCGGCTAAAACCAATTCGTGCCAAGCGGATGAGCGTTTCGCCATTTACTTTCTATCGAGGGATGCCAGCTCTGATGCTATTTGACCAAGTTTGGGAGCAGAGCAATTCAGGCCTGTTTCAGCAAATTTGTGGCGATTGCCATTTGAGCAACTTTGGGGGATTTGCCAGTCCAGAGCGTAATCTGTTATTTGGTATTAATGACTTTGATGAAACATTGGTTGCGCCGTTTGAATGGGATCTAAAGCGCTTGGTGACCAGCTTTGTGATTGCCGCGAAAGATATAGGTTTGGGAGAGGAGGCTGGTTTAAAGGCAATTCAACGGATGCTAAATGCATATATCACTCATTTAGAACAACAAATCGTATTATCTCCTTTACAAATTTGGTATGAAAAAATTGATGCCACAACCTTATTGGAAAAAACTGAAAACCAGAAAGTCCGTAAAAAATTAGAAAAAAAAGTCAGTACAGCATCACGTCGGGATAGTTCTTCGATTTTACCAAAATTGACGCAACAGGATGAAGCCACAGGGTTTCGCCATTTTATTGATGATGAACCTTTACTTTGGCATCCTCAAACAGATGAGCCCTTTGCTGAAGGTGTGGATGCTTTTTTTGAGAAATATCGCAGCACACTGAAATATGATCGCCAAGTTTTATTTGACCGCTATCAATGTACTGATGTGGCTTTGAAAGTTGTTGGCGTGGGGAGTGTCGGGACGCGCTCAGCCATTGCCTTGTTTGAAGATGCGGATCGTGAACCTCTTATTTTACAGATGAAAGAAGCCAATCCTTCGATTTTAACTCCACTTTTTTTACAGAAAGTTTCACATGAAGGTGAGCGAGTGGTTCATGGTCAGCAATTGATGCAAGCAGCCAGTGATATTTTCTTAGGATATTCAAGTGCGCAACAACAAGATTATTTGGTTCGCCAACTGCGTGATATGAAAGTGTCTATTGATTTGGCTGGCATGGATGATGCTTTTTTTCAAGAATATGCGGATAGTTGTGGTCTGGCTTTGGCCCATGCACACGCCAAAGCAGGTAATGCTGATGTCTTGAGAGGGTATTTAGGTGAGGGTGATACCATTATCAAGGTACTGCAGGAGTATGCATTACAGTATGAGGCTCGTAACTTAAATGACTATCAGCAATTTATGCATGCGATTGCGGATGCTAAAATTCAGCTCGCTGGAGAGGATGCTCTTTAATAATAGGCAGGTGTTAGCATCAACAAAATAAATGACTCGATCGCTTACTTAACTTGAAGAGGGTCTCCTCAAAGGTGGATTTTTTTGTCATATTAATGTCATCATTTATTTTTAATATCATTTTATGAAAATAAAAATAAATCAGGAAGTACCGACTTCTATTTCAATTGATGCATTACTGCAATTAAAACGACAACAACCGATGATCAAAAAGCGATGGATCGCTCTCCCGATCTTGCTATTGATAGTTATGTACAGTTGGCAGCAACAGCTTTTTACTGCTTGGGTAATCTTACCTTTGCTTTGGACTGTGATTGTGCTAAATCTTGCCTTGATTGCGCGTTCCAAGTTCAAGAAACTAGAAAAGATTGAGCAACTCAAATTTGATCCAATGTTCTGGAGTCAATTTAGATATTACTACCCAGAATTAGAGCTAAAACAACGACAATTGATCGAAGTAGGATTTAAGGATTACTTGGCTTTGCATGTTATGCAAAAACAAGCGTATGCCATGCCTTCACATGCGGTTGATTCTTTATGGCATGTGATGTTGGAGTTTCCAAAACAATATCAGCAGTTATGTCAACAAACGATTGGTCGTCAACTACAGCATAATCCTTATGACGGCAACATCACGTCTAAGCAACAAGCCCAACAGCTATTTGAAGCATGGCGAAATAGCTGTAGTTTACATGCCTATCAGCCAAGAAATACCACACTGTTACCTAGACTGTTTGCGATTGATCAGGCCTTAAATTGGCAGGATGGGCAATATTTTAATTTAGAGTTGATGACCAAGGATTATGCACAGTATCTGCAAGCTCAGTCTTCGTCATCCTCTTCGAGTTGCGGAAGTAGCAGTAGCTGTAGTAGTTGCAGCAGCTGTGGTGGTGGCGGTGGCGATTAAAGATTTCGCTAGCCAACATGCATCATTCGAATTAATTCCTCAGCCGCTTTAGATTGAATCCGTGCAGGATGCCAAACCATACCGAGCTGACGCTGCATATCCAGCTTTAAATCGAGTTGTTTTAAATCTTGATTGACCAAAGTTTTGGGTAAAACTGACCAACCTAAACCAATCGACACCAGCATTCTGATTGACTCAAGAGGATTATTGCTCATGGTAATTTTCGGTTTTAAGTTGTTTTTTTCAAATTCTGAAAGGGTAATTTGACTGGTATAGGTTTGTGCTGCTGGTAAAAGGCTTGGGTAGGCAATCAGGTCTTCGAGTTTTAGTTGTGCTTGCTGAGCCAAAGGATGAAACGGAGCAGTAACAAAAACCAATGGGTCATTCCAGATGGTGACGTATTTAAGGCGATCATCTCCAACGGGTGGTAAGGTTAAAAAAGCCAGTTCCAGTTCACCTGCCAAAACTTGTTCATGCGCTTGCTCAGAGTCGACAAAATGCACATCTAAGGTCACTTGAGGATAATGCTGAACAAAGTTTTTAAGTGGTTCCGCTAGATGATGTAAGCCAATATGGTGGCTGGTACCTATTTTTAAGCGGCCTTGGACCTGAGCTTGTTCATGACTTAAGGTATGGTGAATTTCCCCTAATTCATTTAACCAAGTACGAACTTTAGGTAATAGAGAATGCGCTGCATGGGTGGGCTGAATTCCCCGACCTGCAGATTCAAACAGCTTGACCCCGAAGTAGTCTTCTAAGCTATGAATCCGTTTGGTGACTGCGGGTTGGGTAATAAATAATTGTTCTGCTGCAATGGAAATTGAACCAGTTTCCATGACTTTTACAAATGCTTCAAAAGCAGCGAGATTCATACAAGAGTATCCAAAGAAATTTTAAAGCTGTTGAGTATCTTTATTTAATTTAAATTCGAAATGATTCCAAATCTTCTCATGAAAGAAAAAAGCAAAGGCTTGTACCGTTGGTTCAAGCAAACTTAAGGTCGCTGCAATCCAAAAGTTTCCTGTAATCACATAAGCAACCATCATTGCAACACTGATATGCACAATATAATAACTTAAAGTTTTTTTAAAAGTTCGACGATTGTTATGTACAAATTTTTTAATACGAGTCATGGGGATGCCCTTAAGAATCTCTATATATGTAAATAATAATCATTATCGAATAAAATGTAAAAAAGAAATTTCAATTTAGGACGATTGGATTTATAAATCGTGAGATGATTCATTTAAAATAAGCCACTCAAAGCTATGGTGTGTATGAAATGCACTAAGCCAAGATGATTTAAATTTTTAATTTAAAATGAGATGATCAAGATATAAAATTCCAATTTATCATTCCTAAAAGTTTGTTAATTTATAAAAATGATAAATTAGATTTATGTGAAGTGGTTGCTATAATTAATTCAAGATGAAAATACCCAGACCAATGGCAAGCACGATGGAGGCGAGGACATGGCAGGCAAGACCCAAACAGGCAAAACCTTGTATGACAAGTTATGGGATGACCATTTAGTAAAACAACGTGATGATGGTTCGAGCTTAATTTATATCGATCGCCATTTATTACATGAAGTGACCAGTCCTCAAGCTTTCGAAGGCTTACAGCTTGCTGATCGTCAACCTTGGCGTTTAAGTGCCAACGTTGCAACACCTGACCATAATGTACCCACCTCTAAAAAAGAACGTGAACAGGGGATTGCAGGGATTGAGGACGATACCTCGCGTATTCAAGTACAAACCTTAGATGACAATTGCAAAACCTTTAATATCGTTGAGTTTGGTATCAATGATATCCGTCAAGGGATTGCCCATGTGGTTGGCCCAGAGCAAGGTTTGACTTTACCTGGTATGACCGTAGTCTGTGGTGATTCGCATACAGCAACGCATGGTGCTTTCGGATGTTTAGCACATGGTATTGGGACTTCAGAAGTTGAACATGTATTGGCAACCCAATGCTTGGTACAGAAAAAGTCGAAAAACATGTTGGTTCGTGTTGATGGTGTATTAGGCAAAGGCGTGACTTCGAAAGATGTTGTGTTAGCAATTATTGGCAAGATAGGCACTGCGGGTGGTACAGGTTATGCCATCGAGTTTGGTGGCCAAGTATTCCGTGATATGTCGATTGAAGGTCGTATGACCGTATGTAATATGGCGATCGAAGCGGGTGCTCGTGTTGGTATGGTTGCAGTCGATGACAAAACCATTGCCTATGTAAAAGACCGTAACTATGCACCAAAAGGCGAGCAATGGGATCAGGCGGTAGAATATTGGAATACCTTGCATTCGGATGATGATGCCATATTTGATGCCGTAGTGGTATTGAACGGTGCAGAGATTGAGCCGCAAGTGTCTTGGGGAACTTCTCCAGAAATGGTGATTCCTGTTTCGCAGGCAGTACCAACCTTAGAACAAGCCAAAGATGATGTCCAACGCAATGACTGGACCCGTGCTTATCAATATATGGGTTTAACTGCTGGTCAAGCTTTGGCTGATATTCAGTTAGATCGTGTTTTCATTGGCTCATGTACTAACTCACGTATTGAAGATATTCGTGCAGCTGCGGATGTGGTAAAAGGGCGCAAAGTAGCATCTAGCATTAAGCAAGCGATGATTGTGCCAGGTTCTGGTTTGGTGAAACAGCAAGCTGAACAAGAAGGTTTAGATCAAATTTTCTTGGCAGCAGGTTTTGAATGGCGTGAACCAGGTTGTTCAATGTGTTTGGCGATGAATGCTGATAAGTTGCAACCAGGTGAACATTGTGCTTCGACCTCTAATCGTAACTTTGAAGGTCGTCAAGGCAATGGCGGGCGTACCCATTTAGTGAGTCCAGCAATGGCGGCAGCTGCAGCGATTGCAGGCCATTTTGTTGACGTTCGTTCATTCTAAGGGAGCAAAATCATGGAAAAATACACTGTAGAGCAAGGTGTTGTTGGGCCTTTAGATCGTGCCAATGTTGATACGGATTTAATCATTCCAAAACAGTTTTTGAAGTCGATTAAGCGGACAGGTTTTGGCGACAACTTATTTGATGAATTGCGTTATTTGGATGAAGGTTATTTAGGCCAAGACATTAGTAAACGTCCAAAGAATCCTGATTTCGTGTTAAATCAACCGCGCTATCAAGGTTCAAGTATTTTATTGGCGCGCACCAATTTTGGTTGTGGTTCAAGCCGTGAGCATGCGCCATGGGCATTGAATGAATACGGATTCCGTACCGTAATTGCGCCTAGCTTTGCCGATATTTTCTTTAATAACTGCTTTAAAAATGGCATGTTACCTGTGATCTTATCTGAACAGACTGTGGATCAGTTATTTAAAGAGTGTGCCGAAACAGAAGGTTATCAACTTACGATTGATTTAGAAGCACAGGAAGTTCGTACGCCCGCAGGTGAAGCATTTAAGTTTGAAATCGATCCATTCCGTAAACATTGCTTATTGAATGGTTTGGATGATATTGGTTTAACTTTACAGGTTGCAGATGATATTCGTGCTTTTGAAGAGAAAGCAAAACAAGCACGTCCTTGGGTATTTCAGGATATTCAAGCCTAAGTTTTGGGGCAACAAACAAAACTGGGTTTTAGACATTTTTAACATAGGCATAGCGCAGAGATTGAACTCTTGTTAACATGCTAGCGGATAATATTTTGCTTACATGTTAACAAGACATGAGGACTGGGCTTGAATAATGAAAAGAAGACTCGCTCGCAGTATTTTACTGTGTCTATGCGCTGTTACGACATTGACCGCGTGTCAAAATGCACCCAATGTGGTGGATCAAGTTCGTATCGCACAAAACACGTTAGAAAGTAAGGCGGACAACACAACTTTATATTGTTCAGGCGTTGAGAATTGTGAGTTTGAACGAATCGGTGATATTGCGGTCATTGATGCAAAGACCCACCGAATTAGCCAACAGGCAATGGAACGTGGCATTGTACGATTACATGGCTCAGTATTTAGTCGTAAACAGCAGGTCTACTTAAGTGTGCCTGCCAAGCAATATGAAGTTGTGATTCGTTTTTACCCAATCTCACCTGATCGTGCTGAGACTTTCCATGTGATTCATGCATTTAAACCGCATGTGCGCTATACCTTTAAAATGTACCGAGACCGAACACGTCGTTCAGGCAGCTTACTTAATGTTTCTGTACCTGATCCGTTGTGCGTGGATTTACAACAAGAGCAACACACCATTCGCCGTTTTTGCCGTCCGTTTGACGTGAGTACGGGACTAGGTGAGTTTGTTGAGAAAAAGATTTAATCGGCTCGCAGTGTCAAAGCTGCACATAGGAAACTGGAAAAATAGATGTCTAAGCATATTTTAATTTTAGCGGGTGATGGCATTGGTCCTGAAATCGTAGCTGCTGCTGAAAAGGTTTTAACCAAGGTCAATGATAAATTTAATCTAGGTTTGACATGGGAACATGGTTTACTGGGTGGCTCAGCAATTGATGCACATGGGGAACCGTACCCAACTGTGACCAGTGAACAGGCAAAAAAAGCGGATGCGATTTTACTTGGTGCTGTTGGTGGGCCTAAGTGGGATACCATCGAACGCTCAATCCGCCCTGAACGTGGCTTATTAAAAATTCGTAGCGAATTAAACTTATTTGCTAATTTACGTCCTGCAATTCTGTACCCGCAATTGGCAGATGCTTCAAGCTTGAAGCCAGAAATTGTTGCAGGCCTTGATATTTTGATTGTTCGTGAATTAACAGGTGGGATCTACTTTGGTCAACCACGTGGTATTCGAGAACTTGAAAATGGTGAAAAGCAGGGTTATAACACTGACGTTTATTCAGAAAGTGAAATCAAGCGCATCGCTAAAGTTGCTTTTGAACTGGCTGGATTACGTGGTGGTAAAGTATGTTCAGTAGATAAAGCTAACGTACTTGAAGTGACGGAGTTGTGGAAGCAAACGGTTACGGATATACAGCAAGCACAGTATTCAAATATTCAGTTGTCGCATATGTATGTGGATAATGCTGCGATGCAATTGGTTCGTGCTCCAAAGCAATTTGACGTGATCGTCACAGGCAATTTGTTTGGCGATATCTTGTCTGATGAAGCCGCGATGTTAACCGGTTCAATCGGTATGTTGCCATCTGCGTCTTTAGATGAAAATGGCAAAGGGATGTACGAACCATGTCATGGTTCTGCGCCAGATATCGCAGGTCAAAATATTGCTAACCCACTCGCAACAGTGCTTTCAGTAGCGATGATGTTGCGTTATACCTTCCGTGAGGAAGCTGCTGCGAAAGCGATTGAAGATGCAGTCGGTCAGGTTTTAGATCAAGGCGTACGTACTGCCGATATCATGTCAGAAGGTATGAGCAAGGTCGGTACTGATGCGATGGGCGAAGCTGTAGTGAAAGCATTGAACTAAGAAGCATTAAAGCCAATAAAAAACGCAGCTATAGCTGCGTTTTTTATTGAATGGATTAGCAGGCTTTACCTTCATAACGAATGGAGCGCGCAATTTGTTGTTGATCCAGTTCAAAGATAATGTGGCAATAAAAATTAACGTCATAGGACTGTTGGCTGGTTGAAATGGAGCCTAAACGGACTGAACCGCTCATAGGTGAACTGGCATCACCATAAGACTGTGCAATAGGGACTGGAATATTGATTGGGCGAAGCACCGTAAAGACTAAATTTTCATCGCTTCTTTGAGGTTGTTTTAAGGTTTGAAAACCTAAAGTTCTCAGATTGAGATTCTGCTGAATTTGATCTGCTGATTGTCCAATATAAGGCTGTAAATAGTCTTGAAGTCGAAATGATTGCCATCCAGAAGTTGCACATCCTTGTAGTCCTAAAATGAGAGAAGCTAGGTATATTTTATAATTCGCCATCTTATTTTCCTTAATGTATAGTCAATTTAACTATTCTAACGACAGAACAATGCAAAGACAAAAATGTATAAAGCTACCTACTTTTGGGCAATGTTCAAGCTCAGTAAAATATGCTTAGATAGCAATGATAATTAAGCGATTTGGACAATTTCATGCGCAAAATAATATTTGGCTTGATCTGTGGGGCAATGGCGACATTGAGCTATGCAGATAATTGCGACAATGCTCGCAACACTTATGATGATATCTACTGTACCAATAAAATTTATGCCAGTGCTGATGCCGATTTAAATAAAAACTATCAGCAATTGCGTAAGCAACTGAACGACACACAACAAAAAATTTTGAAAAAATCGCAACTGGCCTGGATTCGCCATCGTGATGCAGAATGTACTGATGATGTACAAAGTTCAGTTAATGTTCAGTGCCGTTTAACCACGACCCAAGAGCGTAATAATTGGTTGCAAGAACGTATACGTGAATGCCAGACGGTGGGCTGTAAAACCACACGCCTAAGTGAATAAACTCAAATAATTGGTATAAAAAAAGCCACATGATGTGGCTTTTTTGCATTCACTAATCTGACTTAGCGCGCACGATAAGTGATACGACCCTTAGTTAAATCATAAGGTGTCATTTCAACTTTAACACTGTCACCTGTCAAAATACGAATATAGTGTTTACGCATTTTACCAGAAATGTGAGCAATAACTTCGTGACCGTTTTCTAAACGTACACGGAACATCGTATTAGGAAGCGTTTCGGTGACAACGCCTTCGAACTCAATGAGTTCCTCTTTATTGGCCATAGCCTACCTGAGATCAAATTGGGAAGGCGCAAATTATAGACAATTTATTTAAAATTTACAAGATCAAGTCTGTGAGAGGCTGTCAGTTATTAACCGAAAGGAACTGTCAGACAATCTATGATTTTTTTTAACAAAATAAGCAGAATATTGTTGTCAGTTTGGTCAATCAACGTTAATCTAAAATTGTTGTTCATTGTCATAATAACGTATCTACAGGGAAGGGCACAGCGTGGGTCAGCTAACAGATGCATCAGTTGTATTGCGCTTTGGTTATCAGGCAATTCGTAAAGCAGGATTACCAACTGAAGAGATTTTAACAAAGGCTGGTGTGGCATTAAATCAGGTGGATACCAATGCAAGAACGCCACTCAGTGCACAAAATGCGTTTTGGATCGCTGCACAGGATGTCAGTAACGATCCTGATATCGGACTTCACCTTGGTGAACACTTACCTCTTTATCGTGGGCAAGTGATTGAACATCTATTTATTAGTAGTGAAACCTTTGGCGAAGGCTTAAAGCGAGCTTTGGCTTATCAACGCCTGATTAGTGATGCTTTCGATGCCAAATTGGTGATCGAAGATGGTCGTTGTTATCTGAGTAATGGTGAACAGTATTGGCCAGATAATTTGGTGAATCGCCATTTTTCTGAATGTGCTATGTCAGGCATTTTACGTTTCTTTAAATTTATTACTGAAGGTCAGTTTCATCCAATTTACATTGATTTTAACTTCAATGAGGGTGCTGCTGATGATGAATACTTTAGAGTGTATGGCTGTCCTGTTAGTTTAGGGCAAAAAGAAACCCGTCTTTATTTTGATGCTGCCGTACTTGATTATCCACTCTGGCAAGCAGAGCCTGAATTGCTACAATTGCATGAACAATTAGCGATTGAGAAATTACAAGAACTGGCGCGGTATGATCTGGTGGGTGAAGTTCGTCGAGCGATTGGATCAACTCTTGAAAGTGGTGAAACCACTTTGGAAACGGTGGCAGCTCAGTTGAATATCACTCCTCGTCGTTTAAGAACACAATTGAGTGAAGCCAATACCAGCTTCCAGCAGATTCTTTCTGATTATCGTTGTCGTTTAGCGAAAAAATTATTAGCAAATACCAATGAAAGCGTCGAGCGTATCGTATATTTAACAGGTTTCTCTGAACCAAGTACTTTCTATCGTGCCTTTAAGCGTTGGACCAATGAAACCCCAGTCGAATATCGCAAGCGCAAACAACGTTAATTGATTCTAAATAAAAAGCCTTATCATTGTGATAAGGCTTTTTTGTTATTCAGCTAAATTTAACCAGTGTGGACCTAAGGGTAGCTGTGGTAAATCAAACTCATCAGGATAGTAAGACTGAATAAAATATAAACCATCAGGTGGAGCGGTTATGCCTGCAGCGGTGCGGTCTTCTGCTGCAAACATAGTATCAATATGATCAATCTCATACATACCTTGCCCAATTTCAAGCAGGCATCCCATAATATTACGCACCATATGGTGCAAGAAGCCATCTGCTTGAATATCTAAGACCAGATAACGACCATGTTCGAATAAACGACAGTGTTTTACATGGCGTACTGGTTGGTTGGATTGACAGGCTGCAGCGCGGAAAGTCTCGAAATTATGGGTACCCTCAAATTTTGCTGCTGCCGCAATCATCTTTTGCACATCAAGCGTTTGATAAAGATGGGTGACCTGTTTATATAACAAGGCAGGGCGAGTCGGAGCGTTATACACTACATAGCGATAACGACGCGCCACTGCTTTGAAACGCGCATGGAAATCTTCATCCATAGATTTAATCCATTGGATTGAAATATCTTTAGGTAGTTGACTGTTTGCACCACGAATCCAGCCTTGTTCTGGGCGAATGGCTTCGGTATCGAAATGCGCCACCATATTGGTTGCATGCACGCCTGCATCGGTTCGTCCAGCACCATGCAAAATGATGGGTTCATTGGCAATGGTGCTGAGAACTTTTTCTATGGTTTCCTGAACAGTGATCACGCCAGCCTGCTGGGTTTGCCAACCACGGTATTGAGTACCGCAAAATTCAATACCGATTGCATAACGTTGCATGTTCTAACCTCAGAATTAATGTTGATGCCAATGCGCGAACCATTGTTCGTGGGTCGGGTATTTTAAATACATTTGCAAGACTTTTGCATATAAATCGGCATGGCTATGGCAATCATTGACTAAAACTTTGGCAGAATGAATCCATGAGCTGACAGCATAGCGTTGATCGATGTGCCCAAAAGTCACTTGGGTGCTGATAATGGGTAAACACCGCTGCTGATAGAGTTGCTCAAATAATGCTAGAACTTCATCATTCACAGCAATATTGCCTGTGCCGAAGCCCTGTAGAACTAAAAAGTTTGGAGGTGCAAATAGAAGATTTTTTAACTGTACAATCAACTGCTCTTTTGCAATCGGTTGCAGCATTAGGTTAAGCACACTGAGCTGAGCTGCTTTTTCAATCTGCTCGTTCTGTACAATAAAATAGTCAGTGGTGGTTGCACAGCTTTGTTCTGCCTTGACTCCGACGAATGCATCTAATTCTGTGGTATGTGCTTTTAACGTGGTTTGAGCATGGAAGACTTGCTGATGAAACGCAAGATAGACACCACTTGGTAGGGAGAGAACCTGTTCCAGTGCTAAATAAAGATTAGCAATCGCATCGGTAAATTCTCGGGTATTGTTACCATCGGTATTCAGTAATGGATATTGACTACCAGTAATAATCGCGTGGCAAGAATGCCCTAAAAAACGTGCTAATGTTGCTGCAGCATAACTCAGGGTATCTGTTCCATGAATAATGACAAAATGCTGGAAGCCATTGAGCTGTAATTGTTGGATTTGCTGTACCAGCTTTAACCAGTCTATTGCAGTACAGGCACTACTGTCTTTAATACTGGGTGCCGCAAAACATTCGACTTGTAAATGAGGGGGAATGACCTGACTCAATAAAGGCAAAAAATCCTGTTCAGGCATTGGCATTAATGGCTCACCAATACAACCAAACGTCCCACCCATATAAATTAAAGCGATTGTTTTCATCATAAAAAAAGCAGTCTGAGAGACTGCTTATATTAGACTGATCAAATTCAGGAAGCTATTTTATTCAGTAAATTTTCTGAACGTTGCTGTTGTTCTGCGTTAAACGACGAGTTGTTTTTTAACAATTCACGCGCAGAATCATATGCACCTAATTCAATATACTGCTCTGCAAGCTCTAAATTCAGTTGGGCTTCGTCAAGCTGTTGTAGGTCTGGGAAAGATTGTGCCAATGGATCATGGATAGCAACAGTAGGAGTTGGAGCTACAGGGGCGATAAACTCAGGTTGAGGTTCAACGACTGCTACAGGTTTTTCAACTTCAAATGAAAATTCTGCTGTCTCTAGCGATGCAGGCTGCTCAGTTTTCTCAATTGTTGGTTCAAAATTAAAATCTAAACTTGGTGCAGCTTCTTCAACAGGTGTTTTTTCTCCGGTTTGATTTGACGCTACTTCTAAGTTGGCGAAGTCAAAATCTAACTCTGGCTTTATTTCTTCAACTTTCGGTTCTTCAACGCTTGGTGTTGTTGATTCTAAGTTAAAAGAAAACTCAAGTGGTTGCTGTTCTTTGCTTTCAGATGCTTCAACGGGTGCAGGCACCGATTCAACTGCTTGTTTTTGTTCAAAAGAAAAGTTGAAGTCTAAAGGTTGTACGTCTGGTACAGGTTCAGTTGGCTTGGTTTCTTCCGCAGGAGCAACATATTCTGATTGTAGGTCATCAAATGATTGTGCTGCTGGTGTTTGGACTAAAGCATCAAAGTCAGCGATGTTGCTTTGAACCTGTGGTTCAGATGCAGGTGTTTGCTGAAAGCTATGCGATGCTAAGTTAAATTCAATTGAGTCAGGTTGTTTATTCTGCTCATATTCACGGTACTTCGCTTCAGCTGCTTGCGCAATATCTTCAAGTTTTAAGGCATGAATATGCTTGATCAACTGATCAATTGCCAAATCATCTTTTTGCTTTAAGTGAATATCAAGTAAAAACAAATACAGTTCATGTTGAGAATTGTCTTGTTTTAAGGCTTGATTAATTTGTGCCTCGGCAGATTGAAAGTTACCACTTTGAATTTGTTGTTCAAGTTTTTGGCGTAAGCTTTCAGAGATGGCTGTAGTCGTTGGTAGTGCTGCTGGCTCTTGCTCTTCACGTACCAGTGTGGTTCGTGAAGCAGATCGTGTCGCTGTTTTTTTTGTCGTTTTACTTGCACCTTTTTTAGGTGCAGTATTGGCTTGATTGCTTTCACGTTTTTTTAAAACGATAGCTACAATCAGTACAATGACGAGCAGTACAATGATTATAGTTGACATGATCTATACCCCTTAAAGATAGAGCCGCTTTTGTGCAAATTTATGAGAATAATCTCGTAACCTAGCGTGTTGGCTTTTTAGTGTCCTGTTGCGCTTTCAACTGATCTTGCAGTTCGGCAAGCCGAGCATTTAACAGCTGAATACGTTGTTCCTTCTGACGTAGTGCCAATTCTAACTGTGTTACGTTTCTTTGTAATGTAACGGTTTTTTCTCGTGCTGTCATAACTTTTAATGATAAATCAGCACTGGTTTTTTGCTGTAATGTGTCTTTTTTGGCACTTCCAGTACTGGAATCTTGATTACTCTCAGCCAGCAGAGACATTTCAGCTTGTTGTAAGCGATATTTGGCTTTTCCAGAGGTAGGACGCTGTGTTTGTGTTGCAATTTGATTGGTGTTTTTATTTTGCTGTGTAGATGTTGCAGCGAGATTAAAGTTTAAATGTGAGCCCTGTCTAAGGCGGTTGGCATTACCACCAATAAAGGCATGTTCATTTTGTGCTTTGATTTGATTCATGACCTGAGCAACAGGTTGCTGTGTTTGTGCTGCAACATGTTGTGCAATACTCCATAACGACTCATTACGCTGCACCACATGTTGCTGGGCTTTGTCGTTGCTTGGTGTAGTAGATGGCGTTTTTTTCTTAGTTGCTTGTACAGTTTGTTTAACTGGATCAGCAGCTTTATTTTTCTCTTTGGTTTCGATTGTTTTTAGGTCTGCTGCTTTCTGTTCCTGATCCACTGCCGCATTTTGCTTGGCGGTGGTCGCCGCATTTGCAGTTTGGTTCATTTCCTGCTTGAGCGGCGCTGCTTTCGGTTGCTGTTGTGCTTTTTCTGCGATAGGTTTCGCTGGTTGTGGCATTGGCGAAGTAATGGCTGCTGTTGTTGTTTCTACTTTTACAGGTGGAACAATCGAAACAGCGCTGGCACTAACTGCTGCTGTAGCCGTTGCTTTCGGTGTTTCTAATACCGGTGGAAGGGTAAATGGTGCATTCAGGAGTTTTTCTTGTTTTAAACTTTGCACCTGCGGATTTGAGTTCGCAACATTAAAGCGTGTACTTTCAGGAAGGTTTAAAGCAATATCTTTTTCACTAACAATAAATTTGGGCGTCAGTGATTTTTCATTGGCATTCTTTGCTAAAGGTGCTTTCGCGACTTGGCGCATCGGTTGGCGAATATGTTTTAAATGAGATGCACCACCTTCTTGAATTTTTAAAATAATATTCAATTCCGCATCGGTCATTGGGCGTGTAGAGGTGATCACAATCACACCTTCGCCTTGATTATTGCGACGCGTAAAAAAATTGAGACTAGAGGGCGGCTGATGTGCAGCACCAATCATCAGTAAATCTTCAGGTGTTGCCAAACTGACGTCTAATTTGGAGTTGGCATCTGCTTGGTGGAAACTCATTTCTGCATAGAGAAGTTCACCAGGTGCAGACTGGATTTGAATTGGATCAAGCGTAATTGCATAAAGGTGTTGCGAAGAAATGATGGCTAAAATGGCAATTTTTAATTTGTTATAAACAGTCATCTCGATCCATGAAAAAGTGATGTTATAGTCAGGAAAAAGTATACATTACCGTGATGTAAATGAATTGTAAATTATTCATCTTTCATCGCAAGAAAAAAGCCGATCAAATGTGATCGGCTTTTGATTTTTAGGAATTTTTGCTTAAGCGTTCTTGTATTCTACGAGAATACGAAGCATACGACGTAATGGCTCAGCAGCACCCCAAAGCAGTTGGTCACCTACAGTAAATGCACCGAGGTATTCTTTACCCATATTTAGTTTACGTAAACGGCCTACAGGAACAGTTAAGGTACCAGTTACAGCAACAGGGGTTAGATCAGTCATTGATGCTTCGCGGGTGTTTGGAACCACTTTTGCCCATTGGCTAGAGTTACGAATCATATCTTCGATTTCATCAAGCGGGACATCTTTTTTCAGTTTCAAAGTAATCGCTTGAGAATGGCAACGCATTGCACCAATACGGACACAGTGACCATCAATCGGAACGATTTGCTGGTTACCCAAGATCTTGTTGGTTTCAACTTGACCTTTCCATTCTTCTTTTGATTGACCACTTTCGAGTTGTTTGTCGATATACGGGATCAATGAACCCGCTAATGGCACACCAAAGTTTGCTTTCGGGAAGCCTTCGCCACGTTGTAACTCTGCGATTTGACGGTCAATATCAAGAATTGCAGATTTAGGGTCATCCAATAATGTCTTAGTATTGTTATACAAATAGCCCATACCAGTGATTAGTTCACGCATGTTCTGCGCACCTGCACCAGACGCTGCCTGATAGGTCATTGAAGTTGCCCATTCCACCAAGTTATTTTGGAATAGTGAACCTAAGCCCATCAACATCAATGAAACGGTACAGTTACCGCCAACAAAAGTCTTAGTGCCATTGACCAAACCATCTTTGATCACATTCAAGTTAACTGGATCAAGAACGATGATTGCGTCATCTGCCATACGAAGAGTAGAGGCTGCATCAATCCAATAGCCATCCCAACCTTCAGCTTTAAGCTTAGGGAAAACTTCTGAAGTATAATCACCACCTTGGCAGGTTAAAATGACATCCATTTGCTTCAGACTGTTAATGTCTGTTGCATCCATAAGTGCTGGGGCAGTCTTACCACCAAATGAAGGTGCTTCGCCACCTGCATTACTGGTAGAGAAATAGAATGGCTCAATATGAGCAAAATCATTCTCTTCAACCATACGTTGCATCAGGACAGAACCAACCATCCCACGCCAACCGACCAGACCTACTTTCATGTCATTGTGCCTCGGTATGTAAAAAAATTTAAAGGGGTTTGAGTGTATCAAAAGTGCCCACAACTGCAAGCTTTACTGAAATAAAACAGTGCGTTTATTGAGTGGAATAACTTGTTTATATTAGATAGAAAATTGATAAAGCGGAAACTTTATTGTAAATCTATGCTACCCCAAAGAGAAAAATGAACATGATATGGATTCAGATTTGTGCAGCACTGGTGATATGGCTTTCATTTTGGTCTTTGATCCCCAGAGATGAATGGTGGTTTCGTGGGGCAGACTTTCCCAGATTACAAATATTGGCACTCGGCATCATCACATTTTTTGCAATGTTATTTGTGCTTTCTGATTGGACTTTGAGTACAGAATTACTGTTTATTGGTCTAGTGGCTGCGCTTGCTTATCAATTAAAAATGGTTCTGCCTTATACCCCGTTATGGCGAAAACAAGTCCAGAAAGTGAAAAAGGAACAATTCAATCCTGAGCAACAAATTTCACTACTGGTTGCAAATGTCCTGACACCAAATCATAAATATCATCTGCTGATCGAGCATATTGAAACGTTAAAACCTGATCTTGTTCTTACACTTGAATCTAATTCAGCTTGGCAACAAGCCTTGAGTAAGATTGAGCAAGATTATCCATTTCGAGTACCTGTTCCCTTAGAAAATTTGTACGGAATGCATCTGTATAGCCGTTTACCTTTAAATAATACTGAAGTTAAATTTATCTTAAGTGATGAAATTCCTTCTATTCATACATGTTTGACTTTGCCATCGGGCGTGCAGGTGCAGTTGTATTGTTTGCATCCAAAACCACCAAGTCCAACAGAAGCAAAAGATTCAACACTAAGAGATGCAGAATTGTTAATTGTTGGTGATCAAATTAAAGATTTGGATCAGAGTTGTATTGTGATGGGGGATTTAAACGATGTGGCTTGGTCGAGAACAACGCGTTTATTTCAGCGTATTAGTGGTTTGCTTGATCCTCGAGTCGGACGCTATTTTATGAATACCTTTCATGCAGATTATCCTTTATTGAGATGGTCGCTTGATCATATCTTTCATAGTACCGATTTTGGTTTAGTTGAGATGAAGCGCCTGCCACATATCGGTTCTGATCATTTTCCAGTCTATGTGGTATTACAAACAGGGCGTGTCTTTGAACAGCAGCAAGAGGCATTGGAACAGACAGCAGAGGATGAAAAAGAAGCTCAACAAGCAATACAAGACGGAATCGAAAAGGCGGAACAAGAGGAAAAGCAGGTGACAGATTCTTTAGCTCAACCACATAAGCAACAAATGCAAAATTGACACAATGTCTGGAGTACTCGTGCAATCGACTGATTTTAAAGTTTAACTAATTAATGTACGTTATTTCGTACATGGATTTAAGTCTGCAACGAATAGCCGGACCTTGATAAAAGGTTTATTCTAAATACATCAGCACAAGGACGCAGGAATGGACTTCCGCTTAGGGATAGAGACGCTGAGATGGAAAAGTCATCATGGATATGATGCATGCGATGGACGCAGGATAATAAAAAGTTTGAAAGCACAACCTCATTTGCCCGAGTTTTGCAGGATGCAAAACTCGGGTTTTAATTTTTGGTCTTAGTAAATATTAATCCGCAGTTTCCCCAGCAGGTATTTCAGGATGTTCACCTGTAGGTATCTCTGGGTTAGTGATCGGTGGCTCTTCTGTTCCAATCACTTTTGGAACACGACGTTTATGAATAGGGACGACCATTTTTACGGCATCACATTTTTTCCATACCGTGTCAGCCTTTGGTAATTCTGTCTGATAAAAGGCGTTGTAACTTACGATGAACGGAAGTTCAGTTTCTGCAAAGCTTAAGCTCAGCTCGTAGGTACGTGTTTCGTATGGCCGAAGTAATTGCAGTTCATCTTGATCGGCGCCACATCTTAACGATTGCCCAAAGGCCATAGGTGTTTGGTCAAGCTGAAACTCGATAGGGCTGCATAGTGGAACCAGTTGATAGACATAATTCGGGGTGGTGTTTTTAATCTCAATTTGTAATGGTGTGATGTTAATCGGCTGAGTGAGACCTATTGGCAAAGCCTGTTTGGTTTCCCAATCGATCAAGCGCATATTGCGTTGTATGCCCATACAGGTGTCTTGTGTTTCCTGTGGAACAGTGACCACATATTCATAGACTTCATCCTTGTCACCCGTAGATGGGTTTGAAATTCCCCCAGTGTCACCACCAGGAAGTGGCTTTTGGGTACCAGATCCACTTCCACCCAGACTGACATTGGCGACAGAAAAATTTTCTCCACAAGCCGTAAGGCTAAGCACTGGAATGAGAGAAACGAGAGGGAGCAGTAAGCTTCGCATTTTTTATTTTTCCTTAAAGATATAAGGCACTTGTAGTTTTATCTGACTATCGTATTGGTAAACGCCAAATCGAAATTGATAATGTGCATCATCTTTTTCTTGGTCTTGTTCACAATGTTGGATCGCGGCATTTAAGAGTTGTTTTGCCATGTCTTGCCAAAGTTCGATACTTAACTGTCGAAGTGCTTCAACCGATTGGGGTGTTAAATTTTCGGCATGTACAGCTTGCTCAAGATGAGTAAAAGGTTTCTCACTAATAAAGTTATCCACACCAGCAGCCAAATGGTCTGTGAGATTGGCTGAGAAGAGGGCTTTACTTTCTTGCATTTGGTTATCTGGGGTAAAGCTATTTTGTTGCAACAGTACATCTTGGCCTATTTGCTCAACCACGCCTAGACGTTGTAACTCAAATAAGATTGACCGTGGATGTTTCTCGGTTGAAATATGCTTAACCAAAGCCTCGAAGCTGTTGTCTTCACCAGAAACAGGAATTTGATGGGGTAGGTCGAGTGCAATCCAGCGGGCAATGACGCGGGCAGGCACACTAATGGCAAAATTGGGGGCTTCAGTTGATGTTTGATTGGCCTGTAATCTAAACGCACTGACATCTTTGCGATGTAGACCAGATAACAAACTCACGGCTGAGTCGGTTTTATTTTGTTGGATTCGTTCTAATTCTACTAATGCTTGTTGATAAAAAATGGGTTTAAGTGCAGCTACGAAATCAGTATAGCCAACACCCGAATGGATGAGCCAACGTGCAATATGCTGCATCATTGGAAAGATACTCTCCAATGTTGTTTCTGCTTCTTGCGGAATCACACCTTGTGTATTCAGTGTAGATTGTTCATTGTTCATCATGACTTGGGTTGTTGGTTTTACCATTAAATCACCTTAAGAACGGATTCGTTATGAGCCACAAACTGACTTTATTTAAACATTAGGCTGGAGATGGAAATGATTCAGCCCCAGTATTATCGATACTAAAATGAGTAAAAGAAACACTCATGGAAATATCCAAACTTTCGACACAATGCCACCAGCCGAGAGGGATAAACAAAGCCTCCCCCTCATTCAGGATACATTCGATTTTGCTGCTCTGAGCAAAATCTGGAAATAACTCAACTGTATTGGGAAGATGAGGATTGGCAATTTTACTAAATACTGCGACATCATTATAGAGATGTGGCGTTTGTAGTGCAGGGATCAGGGTGACTTTTTTTCGTCCGTAAATTTGTACCAGTAGGTTATTAGTCAAATCATGATGTAGAGGGGTAAATGCCCCTTTGGGTCCAAACCAAATGAAGCTACGATCATAGACCTGCGAGTGGTCTGTATAACCATGAAAATGACCGATATCTTGAAACAATACTGCCAGACTGGACTGACTGGCCTTGGCATTATTTGCCGTCATGTAAAAATTATTGGAATGTCGGGTTTGTTCAATTAGATCGACATATTCATCCATTCGCATTTGGGTTTTATGTTGAATTGAGTTGCGTTCAAATAAAGGATCCTGTTCACGATTAAACTGCACTTCAATTTCTTGAGTGCCTATAGTCTGTTTGAAATATTGCGGTGACCATTTATGTAAAGCAGGCCAATGTTGAATGGCATCGGTCAAAATCACAGGCAAATTTCGACTGTAATAATGTTGAATAAAATCTGTAAATTCAGGCTTTGAAATTCGAGTAATTTGCCGATATTCAGGATTTAAACGGGCAAAACGATCTAGGGTATGCAGTAGCCAATTGCGCTTTCTAACTAAAAAATGCTGCTCTTGGGCAATTTGAAAATAAGGATCTTGTTTGAGTTGCACCCATTCGAGGGCAATATCAATTTCACTCAATCCTTGTGCGCTTAATGACTGATAAATATTTGCTTTGCTTACGTTATCAAGTACCGCCTGAGCCAACCATTTCTTTTGTTCAGGCGCAAACACACTGCTGAATTGAGTTTGTCTAGCAGCAGCTGCCTGTTCAAGTTCGCGGTAGTGTTGCTCTTCAACATGTATTGGAGCAGAAAAATCCTTATTCAGGTCAATCAAACCTTCACGCAACAGAATATTGGCCAAATCAATTGGAGCACAGCCGCGTTCTAAATTTTCCTCTAACCACGCACGCCATGCTTCAGGTAACTCACTAAATTGTCTTGCTAGGTTTTCTTGAGCATCCATACTTTCGAACCATCAATAAAAAATAATTTTGACCTTTCGTTATTAATTTACGCATAAACATATTTGCACTCAAGCATAAAAGTGTTAAATTTTCACATACACAAATATGTGAAAAAATCACACAGAGGGTGATGCAATGAAAAATATATGGACACAACTAGCACTCAGCGTAACTTGTGCAATCCTGGTGGGTTGTGGATCGGATAATGATTCGGATTCAAGCCCAACGCCTACACCGACGCCAACGCCTACACCGACTCCGACGCCGACACCAACCCCTACACCAACTCCAGTCGTAGCTGATCGTTTTGTGGGATCTTGGTTGGGTGGTTTCTGCAATAAAGGCGCACGAACCAATTTAACGGTACATAAAGCATCCGAAAACAGTGTTCGTTTTACTATTGAAACTCGTCAGTTTGAAAAAGAGGATTGTACGGGTGCAGTCATTAAAAACTATGCTGTTGCTTCAGATGACGCGTTAATTACTGATATCGCACCGACTGAAACCAGTGGTACAACTACAGCGAATCGGGTGAAATATACTGATAGATACCGCAATGCTATTGCTTCTGCTTATGCTTTTAAAGGTGATGGAATGTGTGATGTTCCAGCAACCGCAACGATCAAAGACATCCAAACCATTATGGATGCAATAGATCCTTCAAAAGTTGTTACTTGCTATACGCGCACCAATGTTGAAGGTTATAGTTTATTCAAACCGACAGCGAAAAAGGCAACGGCAAGCTATCGTTTGTTAGATAACCAAAGTTCATGGTCGAACTTCTTGGCTCAAGCCAATGAGCAGGGTACACAAGGTTTTGCTTTGGCAGGTACTTCTTTGGATGTGAAAAAAGCAAATAGTGATTTCCCTGAACCTAAAAACTTGTATGTTAAAAACAATGCTTCAACGGATACCTATAGTTATAAAATTGTAGATGTAACCACCAAAGTTGTTGCAGATAGGTATTTACTGCGTTTGGCAGAAATGAAAAAACAAGGTGCATTAGGTTTTGCGTATAAGTCATACCTGAGAGAAGATCCAAGCAATACCTATAAACATTTATTTGTCAAAAATGATAAAAAAACCAGCAATCTATACTTATGATAATCGGTTCATATTCGCCAGTCAGGCGACCCGATCTGTTATTTTAGAGGCTTTTAATACTTTAGGGGCACAGGGTTGTAAGCTAGTTTTTGCTGGGAGCACGTATACTAATAATGGCACAACCAATGATATGTTTTATGTCCCTACCTGCGTAAACAGTAGTACTCATAATGGTACTTATAGTTATCGTTATTTTGAAATGCCAACCACACCCGCAGGCTTTTATGAGGATAATCCAACCAAACTTGATTTATTACTTAAACAACAAGCAGCTGAAGGTTATCACTTGATTGATAAAGACAATGCGGTTGAATTCTATAATACTAAAGGCTATTTATTTGAACGTGATAGTGCAAGTACAGCCACGATTGAATCCAAAGTATTTAAAGAAGATGCAATTTATAAACTTGATCTACCGAGCGAAATTCAGAATCGCTTACAAGATCAAGGTAATTTAGGTTGGTTTATTAATGTCAAACTGGGCTCAGTGTATAGCAATACATCGACTTATTTTGATTTAAATACGGGCGTCATTTTCCCTAACTAATTGTTGTTCTTGTTTTAGTAAAGAGCCGCTCCATGGTTGAATGAAGCGGCTTTTTTTGTATTAATAAATTTTATCGTAACCTTCAGCACGGGTTTTGAAGCGACGGTGGAACCACATCCATTGTGTTGGTGCAATACGCAATTGGGCTTCGATAATTTGATTTACTCGAATCGCATCATCAACTTCATCTTCACTTGGCATATTGTCCACAATCGGTTCGATCAGTACTTTATATTGTGGATTGCGGATATCGCCATAACGATAGAAATATAAGGGAATCGCAACGGCTTTCGATATTTTGAGTAAACGGCGATGCGCGGTAACGGTTGCCGCAGGTACACCAAAGAAGGGGGCCATCACCCCTTGTTTTAAACCAAAATCTTGATCTGGACTATACCAAATTGCGCCGCCTTCTTTCAGTCGACGAATCAAACCACGCATATCATCATGGTCAATTTGATGTTGATAAATCGTGGCACGACAACGATAAATCAGCATGTCCAGCATAGGATTATTCTGTGGGCGATAAACCACATCAGGCTCGAAATATTGAGCACAAATATAACCACCAGCATCGAGTAGAGTACTGTGTGTACCAAGTAGCAATATGCCTTTACCTTGTGCTTTTGCATCATTGAGATGCTCTAAGCCTTCAATGCTATGGCGACCTTTAAACCATTTGGGGCAGTACCACGCATTCAGTGTTTCAAACACACCGAGCATCATATCGACAAACACTTGTTTAGCTTGTGCCTCAACCTCAGCAGGTGACCACTCAGGGAAACACAGTTCTAAATTTCGCAGTGTGGTTTTACGGCGTGACTTGAGCAAATGCCAGCATAAACTGGCTAAGCCATGCGCCAAGCGCCATTGAATTGCCCATGGAAGAATAGCCAATAGCATCAGAAAAGTGATGGCGATCCAAATCTTCCAATATTTAGGTAATAGAAATTCCCATTGAAACTCGCCAGGGATATAAGACTGCTTTTGACTCATAAACTCGAAATATGAATAACGTTGAATTTTGAAGCAGTGTAGCATGAAGTCGGTTTAGTAATTTAAATGTTAAATAAAACCGCAGTTGTTGTAGCGTAAATCAGCCATTAAACAGCTCTGATAAAGAGGAGAAGATTTTGAAAAGTATAAAAATAATGAAAGGAGATATTACCCAAATCACGGTAGATGCAATTGTTAATGCGGCCAATACTTCGCTATTAGGTGGTGGAGGTGTAGATGGTGCAATTCATCGTCGTGGTGGTGTATCGATTTTGGCAGATTGTCAAAAGATTCGTGCCAAGCAAGGTGGTTGTGCAGTTGGCGAAGCGGTCGTGACCACAGCAGGAAATCTGCCTGCTAAATATGTCATCCATACGGTTGGACCGACTTGGGTAGATGGGCAACATCAGGAAGAGAAGCTATTGGAAAGTGCCTATCGCAATAGTTTTAAGTTAGCAGAAGAGATGAAGCTACAAAGCCTTGCATTTCCCAATATTTCAACAGGGATTTATCGCTTTCCCAAACTGTTTGCTGCACAGATCGCACTAAAAACCATTGCTGAAGAATTAAGTAAGGCAGTGCTTGTACAACAGGTCATTTTTGTTTGTTTTGATGATGAAAATTTTAATATTTATCAATCACTACAACAAGATTTTGATTTGCTATAAATTCAATCGGAAGAAGTGAAGCATTTACCCTCGATAGGGTAAATGCTTCATAGGCTTAGTTGCCTTTAGACATATTTTCTAAAATGTCCCAACGTTCCAATTTCTCAAGCAATACTTCTTCAATTTCAGCCAGACGTTGACTCGCTGCAGTTGCTGCATTGGCATCTGAAACAAACCATGAACCATCAGCTAACTTTTCTGATAATTCTGCTTGTTCAGTTTCCAGTTTTTCAATTTCAGCAGGGAGTTGTTCCAGCTCACGCTGGTCTTTATAACTGAGCTTCACCTTCTTCGGAGCTGATGCTGCGGCAGCCGCTGCCTCAGCTTTGGCTTGTGCCTTTTTCACATCACTTTTTTGATCCACCACTTTCTGATCTGGGCGCTGTTCCAAATAGTCTTGATAGCCACCGATATATTCATCAATGTTACCCTTACCATCAAATACCCATGTCGAGGTCACGACATTGTCCATAAAGGCACGGTCATGCGAGATCAACAGCAAAGTACCCTTATAGTCAGACAGCATTTCCTCAAGTAGCTCAAGTGTCACCATATCCAAGTCATTGGTTGGCTCATCCATCACGATTAAATTCGATGGCTTGAGTAACAGTTTTGCCAATAAGATACGGTTTCTTTCACCTCCTGAAAGCGCTTTAACTGGTGTGCGGGCACGTTCTGGAGAGAATAAAAAGTCTTGTAAATAACTATAGATATGGCGGCGGTTACCATTCACATCGACAAAGTCAGAACCTTCCGACACGTTGGCCATCACGGTTTTTTCAAGGTCTAAGGCATTACGCAACTGGTCAAAATAAGCGACTTCGAGCTGTGTTCCTGTTTTCACAGAACCACCATGCTCAATCTCACCTAGAATCGCTTTAATCAAAGTGGTTTTACCGACACCGTTGTCACCGACTAAACCGATACGGTCGCCACGTAGGACAATGGCCGAGAAATCTTTAATTAATGGCTGTTCACCGTAGCTGACGCTGAGATTCTCAATCTCAAACACCAATTTACCAGAGCGATGTGCTTCTTGGGTTGCCATGCTGACTTTGCCTTGCTGTGAACGGCGTGCCTTAGATTGCTCACGTAAGTCTTTTAATGCACGGACACGACCTTCGTTACGAGTACGACGGGCCTTAATACCTTGACGAATCCAAGCCTCTTCTTCAGCTAACTTTTTATCAAATAAAGCATTTTGTTTTTCTTCAGCTTCCATTTGTTGTGCTTTTAGATCGAGATAGCGTGAATAGTTACCTTCGTAACTACGCAAAACTCCACGATCAAGCTCAACGATACGAGTTGCAATGCTGTCAACAAATGAACGGTCATGCGAAATGAATAGTAGGGTCAGATTATTTTGATCCAATAAAAACTTTTCTAACCATTCGATACTTTCGACATCTAAATGGTTGGTCGGTTCGTCGAGTAACAACACATCTGGTTGAGTGAGCAGGGCACGTGCTAAGAGTACACGACGTTTACGACCACCTGATAAATCAGCTAGATCCGCATTTGGATCAAGTCCCATTTTACTGAGAATCGAGTTGACCTTATTTTCTAATGCCCAGCCATCCAACTGATCCAGTTTGTGCTGTAGCATGCCCATGCGGTCACAGGCTTCCATATCACCTAAGACGCAGGCATCACTGGCTTCATGATATTCTTTCAATACAATAGATGCTTCGCCTGCGCCATCGGCAACGATGTCTGCAACTTTGCCTGAGTCCATCGGAACGTCTTGGGCTAACATTGAAACAGTTAAACCATTTTGAATCGAAACTTCACCGTTATCGGGTAACAAGCTTCCCTCAATTAGTTTTAATAAAGTAGACTTACCTTCTCCATTACGACCAATTAAACAGACTCGCTCGCCACGTTCTAGGTTAAAGTTCGCGCCGTCGAGTAAGGCAGGTCCGCCAAATGCGAGATGGACATCCCTTAAAGTAATATAGGCCATAATGTTTCCTAAGAGTTCAGATGAGGTCTGAAATGACTAAACCACAAAATTTTGATGATCACGCGTCATTTTCCGCACCCATTGAAGATTTGCAAGTCCGAATTGCATTTTTGGATGATTTAGTTGAGCAATTAAATCAACAGCTCGCAATTCAAACGCAAGAAATTGCTGATTTAAAAAAACAAATGCAGCTTTTATATCGTCGAGTTGAATCTTCAGATTTATCGGAAGGAATTGCTGCTTTTGACCCAGTGAGTGATAAACCACCACATTATTAATAAAGCATCCAGCAATGCTGAATTGTATTGCTGGAAGATTTACGTTGAATGATCGCGTTTAAAAACCATGCAGGACTATTTTTCCTTTGGTCGTGCCACTTTCGATTTGTTGGTGTGCACGTTTTAGGTTTTCTGCATTGATTGGCGAAAATACCTGACTCACTGTGGTTTTAATCTTTCCTTCATCAACTAAGCTTGCAACTTGATTCAAAAGTTGGCTCTGTTGGATCATATCATCAGTCTGATACATAGAGCGTGTGAACATAAACTCCCAGTGAACCGAAACTGACTTTGATTTAAAGAGCTTAATATCGAGTTGCTCAGGATCATCAATTAAACCGAAATGGCCTTGTGCTGCGATCAGTTCTGCAATATCAGCCAGATGCTGATCAGTTTGTGTGGTTGAAAATACATATAAAGGGGCATTTAAGCCAAGCTGTTGAATTTGTGGGGCTAAAGCTTGACGATGGTCTAACACATAATCTGCACCCAACTGTTTTACCCATTCAGACGGTTCTGGTCGAGATGCGGTACTGATCACAGTGAGATTGGTTAATTGTTTGAGCAATTGAATGGTAATTGAACCCACCCCACCAGCACCGCCAATGACGAGGATCGAAGTGTTCTCAGCGGCAGTTTGTGGAACTTGTAAGCGATCAAACAGCATTTCCCATGCGGTAATTGCGGTTAAAGGTAGTGCTGCTGCTTCACTTGCATCGAGTGACTTGGGTTTATGCCCAACAATACGCTCGTCAACCAATTGTAATTCACTATTACTGCCTTGTCGGTTGAGTGCGCCTGCATACCAGACTAGGTCACCAATTTTGAATTGAGTGACTTGTTCGCCAATCGCCTCAACAACACCCACTGCATCCCAGCCTAAAACTTTCCATTGATGAGCTTCTGCATTTTTATTGTTCCTAATCTTGGTATCGACTGGATTAACAGAAATCGCCTGTACACGAACGAGTAAATCGTATCCCTGTGCAATTGGTGAGTCGATTTCAATGTCTACAAGCGCATCGTCTAATGTAATTGCACCTGCATTTTGATATGCCACAGCTTTCATGGTTTTGCTTCCACTTGATTGGAATCTCAGCATAACTTAAGCTTAATTTTAGTGACTACAGACAAATAACGCTCATAGTGTCAAAAAGGATACTGTAAAATGGCTAAAATGCGACATTCGAGTTTTGATTGTTCCCCAGGCTGTTCCGTTGAAGCCGCCATCAGTTTGATTGATGGTAAATGGAAATGTGTCATTCTCTGGCATTTATTTAACGAAGGTACTTTGCGCTTTAATGAAATTCGTAAGCGCGTACCGAGTATTACTCAGAGAATGCTGACCAATCAGTTACGTGAATTAGAACAAGATGGCATTTTGCATCGAGAGGTCTATCCTCAGGTTCCTCCAAAAGTTGAATATTGTTTAACTGATTTAGGTCGTAGTCTGGAGCATATTATTGTTGCATTAAAGAATTGGGGCGATGCACATCTTGATCAATTCGGAAAATTAACCTTAGTCGATTAAAGTAAGCGCGTTAGAAGCATTTTTACTTTGGGTTTATGGCAGCCTGAAAAAGGATGCTTTAAAGAGTGCAATTGAATACAAGATTATTTTTTACGTTGTAACTTGCCTTTTGGATTCAACTTATGTAACGCTAATAAAAGAAAGTTTTGGGCTACTTTATGAGTAATATTGGAATTTGGATCACCGTTGCGATTGTACTGTTTGTACTTGGCTCGATTTTTGGCTTGCGTGTCAGTCCACGAGAAAAAGCATTGGGTATGATGCGTGATCAGGCGCGTAAAATGGGGTTGCATCCACGCTTAATCGCTGCGCCAGAATGGACCAAGATTCCAATGGCATCGGAAAAACGTGCCAGTATGGTGGCTTATTATAGTGTGCTGATTCCAGATGCTCGTTTAGCTTTGATGCGCGCACGGGTGGTTGATGGCAAGCTTCAGGTTGTGCAGGGTGATCAGAAATTTAATGATTTAACCATTGCATTAAAAGGAGTTTATGCTATTGATATGCAGGCAAACTGTGTCGGACTGTATTGGGATGAAGAAACTGACCTAAGAGCCACACAGCTTGAAGATATGAAAGCTTATTTACATGAGTTAGCACAGCGCTAACTCTCTGATTGATCATAGGAAAAACGATTTATTATGGCGAATACTCCACGCTCTGCTTCAGAAAGCACAGCAGCTTCCGCATCTGCTGCAAAGAAACGTGCCTTAGTGATTGTGGAGTCGCCTGCAAAAGCGAAAACAATTAATAAATATTTGGGTTCACAATATGTGGTGAAGTCATCGGTCGGTCATGTGCGTGATTTACCGACAGGAGGCGGGGCGAAATCCACTGAAAAGAAGCCTGCAACCCGTGCCAAATTAACGGATCAACAGAAAGCCGAAAAAGCACAGTCTGCACTGATCAATCGTATGGGTGTCGATCCCGAGCATGACTGGATCGCACATTATGAAGTGCTCCCAGGCAAAGAACATGTGGTTGCCGAACTAAAAAAACTCGCCAAAGATGCAGATGCAATCTATCTCGCAACGGATTTGGATAGAGAAGGGGAAGCAATTGCTTGGCATTTAAGAGAAGTCATTGGTGGCGATGATAGTCGCTACCATCGTGTGGTCTTTAATGAAATTACCAAAAATGCCATTCAGGAAGCCTTTAAACAGCCAACACGACTTGATTTAAACCGTGTTAATGCTCAACAGGCGCGTCGTTTTCTCGACCGTGTAGTGGGCTTTATGGTGTCGCCATTACTGTGGGAAAAAATTGCCCGTGGTTTATCAGCAGGACGTGTGCAATCCGTTGCTGTGAAACTGGTGGTTGAACGTGAACGTGAAATCCGTGCATTTATTCCAGAAGAATACTGGCAAGTTTTTGCAGATACCATTTCAAAGAAAGAAGACATTCGTCTTGAAGCGGTTAAGCAAGCGGGTAAAACACTCAAGCTTAAAAATAAAGCTGAAACGGATGCCTTACTCAGCGTATTAAAAGATGCTGAATATAAAGTGGCGTTGCGTGAAGATAAACCAACCAAAGTTAATCCGAGCGCTCCGTATATCACTTCAACTTTACAACAAGCAGCGAGTACGCGTTTAGGTTTTTCTGTGAAGAAAACCATGATGCTGGCGCAGCGCTTGTATGAAGGTGGTTTTATTACCTATATGCGTACAGACTCCACCTTTTTGAGTGATGACGCTGTGAATATGGTGCGTAACCATATACAACAAAATTTTGGTGAAAAATATGTCCCTGCCAAGCCAAATCGCTATGGCAATAAAGCGGGTGCACAAGAAGCCCACGAAGCAATTCGTCCTTCTGATGTAGGTCTGACTGGCGATAAACTGGCGGGCGTAGAGCGTGATGCACAGCGTTTATATGATTTGATTTGGCGTCAATTTGTTGCCTGTCAAATGACACCAGCAGAATATTTATCTTCAACATTGACTGTTGAAGCATCAAATGTTGAGTTAAAGGCGAAAGGTCGTACACTGGTATTTGATGGTTTTACCCGTGTTCGTGGTGCCAATAAATCTGATGATGATATTTTATTGCCTGCGGTGAAAGTCGGTGAAGTACTTAAGTTAGAAAAACTTGATCCGAGTCAGCATTTTACCAAGCCACCTGCACGCTTTACTGAAGCATCTTTGGTGAAAGAATTAGAGAAAAAAGGGATTGGTCGTCCATCGACTTATGCTGCGATTATTTCGACTATTCAAGAACGCGGTTATGTAAAACTGGAAAATCGTCGTCTCTTTGCAGAGAAGATGGGTGAGATCGTTACAGACCGTTTGGATGAAAGTTTTAATAACCTGATGAATTATGCTTTTACCGCTGATTTAGAAGGTCAATTAGACCGTGTTGCAATGGGTGAGCGTAATTGGAAAGAGTTACTGGATACCTTCTACGGTGATTTCAAGAAACGTTTGACCAATGCACAGGGTGAAAGTGGCATGCGCCGTAATCAGCCAGTCGAAGTTGCCGATGTATCATGTCCTGAATGTTCGCGTCCAATGCAAGTTCGTACCGGAACAACAGGTGTATTCTTGGGTTGCTCAGGTTATAACTTGCCGCCGAAAGAGCGCTGTAAAGGCACACTCAACTTAACACCAGTCGAGTCTTTAGCAGCTTTGTCGGATGATGATGGTGCTGAAACTGCTGATTTGATGTCGAAACACCGTTGTCCTAAATGCGGTACAGCAATGGACAGCTATGTGGTCGATGGTGGTCGTAAATTGCATGTCTGTGGTAATAACCCAGATTGTGATGGTTACGAAGTCGAGGAAGGCGAATTCAAGATTAAGGGCTATGATGGTCCAACCATTCCATGTGATAAATGTGATGGTGAAATGCAGTTAAAGACAGGTCGTTTTGGACCTTACTTTGCCTGCTCAAGCTGTGACAATACCCGTAAAGTATTAAAGAGCGGTCAACCAGCGCCACCGCGTGTTGATCCAATCAAAATGGAACACTTACGTTCAGCCAAGCATGATGATTTCTTCGTGTTACGCGATGGCGCGGCAGGTCTGTTCCTAGCAGCCAGCAAATTCCCGAAAATTCGTGAAACACGTGCACCGAAAGTGGCTGAATTACGCAGTGTGGCTGAGCAACTTGATCCGAAGTACCAATTTTTGTTGGAAGCGCCAGATGTCGATCCTGAAGGCAATCCGACGGTGGTGAAATTTAGCCGTAAGAACCAAGCACAGTATGTAGGTTCTGAGACAGTGGAAGGGAAACAAACCAAGTGGAGTCTAGTTTTCCAAAATGGAAAATGGGTAGAAGCTTAGTTATTTAAGTGTTAAGAGAATGCTGGCAATTGCTGGCATTTTTTATTGAGTAAAGAAAAATAATAATGACTTTGGGTTGGGGAAGAAGTTCATGTGGAAAAATATCCGAGTCGCTTGCTTACTACTGGTATTGTTGATCGTTGCGATCAATGCTTATCGTGATCAAAATCAGGATTGGAATCAGCCGATTAATGTATTGTTGCATCCGATTAACGCCGATGGGTTGCCTACAACACAGCAATATATTCAACAATTGCAGCAAGATGATTTTGCTGAGGTGAAGCAGTATCTGGAAAAAAACAGCCAGCAATATCGAGGGCAAAGCAGCTACTTTATGGTTCAAATCGGACGGGAATTGCAGCAAGCACCACCGAAGATGTCTGAACAGCCGAGTATTCTGAAGAATATTCTGTGGAGTCTAAAGTTTCGCTTTTATGCATGGCAGCAGCATCAATCTTCAGATGGTTCACCGAGCTTAACTCTATATCTGAATTTCTATGATCCGAAGCAAACACGTGAGTTAAAACACTCGACTGCATTGGAGCGTGGACGTATTGGTTCAGTCAATTTATTTGCATCAGCAAAACAAGCAGAACAGAACAATGTGGTACTGGTACATGAGTTATTGCATGGTTTTGGCGCGACCGATAAATATAATTTAAGCAATGGTCAACCTATTTTCCCGATTGGCTATGCACAGGCAGATAAACAGCCGCTCTATCCACAAACCGAAGCTGAAATTATGGGGGGGCGTATTCCTCTCTCGGAGCACAAAAGTAAAATGCCAAACGGTTTAGAGCAGACGGTAATAAGTGTACTCACCGCACAAGAAATAGGTTGGGTCAAATAAATTGTGGATAAGTTTCGACTTATCCATATCTCTAAAAATAATAATTCAACTGAAAAAAGATCAGTTTAAACATCAATTTTCTGACATTCCGTCATTAATTCTCAACATGCCTTATACAGAACTCAGCGAAAAACACGATCAATATAGAGATATAACATTGATGATAAAAGAGTAAATAATGATGAAAACAGTGGGTAACGATCTGATTCGCAATCAGCTGCATGCTGATCGTAAATGGTATCTGTTATTGGGCGTATTATTGGTTGTTTTTGGCTTAGTTCTTTTGGCCGCCTTACCATTTGCTACATTATCAGCAGTATTGCTGTTTGGTGTATTAATGATGTTGGGTGGTATTTTGCATTTTGTTGCTGCATTTATGGTGTTTAAAGGCGGCACACGGTGGTTATGGGCCTTGTTTGGCGTGTTATATCTGGCCGCAGGTTATTTTGCATTTACCACACCCGTGATTACCGCGGTGGTGCTCACCAGTTTCTTAGCCGTGGCATTAATCATTGCTGGGATTATTCGTACAGTAAACGCGTTTATTCTCAGACCTATTTCAGGTTGGGGCTGGGTACTGTTTTCAGGTATCTTGACACTACTAACAGGTATTCTCATTTTATCATCACCAGATTCACCTTTCTGGGTACTTGGTATGTTCCTTGCGATTGATATTCTATTTCAAGGAATTAATTACCTGACTTTTGCTGGTGCCATTAAACAGTTACCACATAGTTCAACCACAGTCTAACGGGTTAGCCTGAGAGCAAGGGCATGTATTTTACATGCTCTTTTTGTTTTTGCAGTCGGAAACATTTCAATGGCTTGAGTCTGCTAAAATAACACTTCGCTTCTAATTGACCGATTGTATGACGCTTGCCAAGCTAATTGATGAACTGAATCCACAACAAAAACAAGCAGCCACAACGACAGCACAGAATTGTCTAGTCTTGGCAGGGGCGGGCTGTGGCAAAACCAAAACCATCGTGGCAAGAGCAGCATACTTAATTGACCAAGGTATGCCAGCACAACAAATTCAGATTTTGACCTTTACTCGACGTTCAGCAAGTGAAATCGTGACTCGTGTTGAACAGCATATGGGTGCACAGGCCAAGGGCTTACGCGCTTCAACCTTCCATACTTTTTGTATGTATTTACTACGTCGCAATCCACGTGCTTTTGGGCTAAGTCAGTTCAGTATTATTGATCGAGATGATCAATTGCTGATGTTCCGCTTATTGCGCGGCAAAGATAAGGGCAATGTATTGCCGAAGGCTGCGGAGTTGTGTGATCTGTATTCTTATGCGCGGAATACCAAAACCAAATTGTCAGATGCATTGGTTGAGCAGTTACCCCAAGCGGTTGAGTATAAAGCTCAAATTGCTGAATTGATGAAAGCCTATGAGCAACGCAAACAAGAGCGTAATTTTCTTGATTATGATGACATCCTATCTATTGTTGCAGTGCATTTGCAAAGTTCACCAGAGTTGGTGAAATGGGTGACAGGTTTCTGCTCTGCTTTGTTAGTTGATGAAATGCAAGATACTAACCCTTTGCAGTGGGCTTTGCTTCAGCCATTAGTTGGCAAAGTAAAACTGTTTTGTGTCGGAGATGATGCACAATCCATTTACGGCTTCCGTGGCGCAGACTTTGAAAATATTCATCACTTTAAAGAACGTGTACCTGATGCCGAAGTAATGACTTTGGAAATGAATTATCGTTCGACCCAAGGTATTTTAGATTTATCCAATTGGCTGCTAGAGCAGAGCCAAATTGGATATGACAAGCATCTACGAGCTTATCGGGGCAAAGGTTTAAAGCCACAATTGCATATCTTGAGCAATGAGTTTGAAGAAGCCAATTGGATTATTCAGGATTTGAATCGTCGTCATATGCAAGGTGCAGCTTGGGCAGAACATATGGTGTTGCTGCGCTCAGGTTTTAGTGGACGCTATTTGGAAGGTGCTTTGATTGCAGCCAATATCCCCTATCGTTTTGTTGGTGGGGTAAAACTGCTTGAATCGGCACATGTTAAAGACGTATTGAGCTTACTTCGGGTCAGCGTTAACCCACAGGATGATTTAGCCTGGATGCGTTTCCTGACGCTTTGGGATGGCGTGGGCGATGTAGGTGCCAGTAAGTTGGCGCAAGAACTGATTCAACTGCCTGATATCGAAGCCCGTTGCCAACGTTTAGAGCGGCATGGCAAAGTACCACAACAGGCGATTTTAATTTTGATGCAACTCGATGTATTACAGCAGCATGTCGAAGCTTGTATTGGCCTCGCACTGGATGCACTGAATGAACAGCTGGAAAATAACTATAAAACTAAAGATTGGTCACGTCGTGTCAAAGACTTTGATTTGGTCAAGCAATTGGCACGTAAATACAGTGCTCTTGGGGAGTTCTTAGAGGAATATGTACTGGATCCAATTTCTATCTCAGAAATTGATAAAACGCCTGACCAAGATTTAGTAACGCTGATTACCATCCATTCTGCTAAGGGTGCTGAACAAAAAGTCTGTTATGTCCCACATGTTTCTCCGAATCAATATCCACATGCCCGTGCACAAGGTGATTTTGATGATGTGGAGGAAGAGCGTCGTGTACTGTATGTGGCCTTAACTCGTGCAGAAGATGAATTGATTTTGACCAAACAGAATTTAAATTTATGGTCACAAGATCAATATGACGAGTTAGGAAGAAAAATAGAAAGTTACTTCCTCAATGATTTACCTCAACATTTAGTCGATGTTCAGATTCATCGGGATATTCCACGTGCCTATGGCCAAAGCAATCGTTCTCGTACTACCGCAATCAATTTAGGTTTTGGGATTGATTTCGATTAAACTAGGCAGATTCAATTTCTTTTGATTCATTGATTAAACAATGAATCATCTTTTAGGTTTTAGCATGAAAATTTTAGTTCGTAATTTAGACCGTAATGTAACTGATGTGGAAATTCTCGACTTATTCAAAGCATATGGAAAAGTTGAGTCTTGTGTCGTGGTCAAAGACGAAGCAACGGGTAAATCGAAAGGTTTTGGTTTTGTTGAAATGCCAAATCCACGTGAAGCGATTAAAGCAATTAAAGGTTTAAATACCTTGAAAGTAAAAAGCCAAGGCATCCGTGTCAAAGCTGCGGATGATAAAGCTTAATTATCAATGCTAAAGCAATATACGGCTTTATCAATTGTTGCGCCAAATGCTGAGCGAATAGCGAAGAAAATTAAAACTCTTGAAGTTCGCTCATGGCAACCTGAAATGTTGCCGCTGAAGGATTTGATGATTGTAGAGAATCAAAAAATTCTTTTGAATGATGGGGTGAAGGCGTTAGTTTTTGCAGTTACACTGGTGGATATTGAATCAGGTAGATCAGTGGCAATTTGATGAAGTTGACGCAGCTTGTGCGACGTATTGGGTTGAAGGATATTTTGCTTGGGTTATTCGCAATATTCGTCCGATTGATCCAACGGTTCAAGCCATTGCCAAGCGAAAACTCTATCTACTTGAGTTGGATATCTGATAACTTATCCTACTGTTATTTACCCCAAGTTGAACCCCAACCCTGACAAGGGTTCGTAAAATATTGATAAATATTGATCATTTCTTGCTGGTCGATCAGGCCATTGTGATTAAGATCTAAGGCTTTAAAGATTTTTATTCTTTTGGAGTCGATTGTGAGGACCTGTTTTTGCCAAGTAACGGGTTGGCCTTGTAACAGGATCAGTTTTTTCCATTCATTTTGATCAATCATTTGATCTCGGTTGAGATCATAATCGGCATAGAGCTTTTCCCAGTCTAATCCAGCAGGTTCGCAGCTATAAGCGATGGGAATGACCATACAACATATTAAGCTCAGTATGGCTTGTTGAATATGACGCATGGGTAGGCTCAAAAGATATTGATTTTATCATTAAAGCATTTAATCTTAAGCTATCCAAGCGAAAGGATCTTGAAGGAAAATATTATGTCCCGTGTTGCTCGTTATCATGCTGATCGTACCAATCAAAAACTGTATTTTGCTCGTCTCGCATGTCAACAAGCTGAGAAAACTGAACATATTCAACAGGCACAGGCTTATCGCGAAGCTGCTGTTTTCCATTTGCATGGTGCAATTTTAGCTTTTTTGCAGGAACTAGTACGTTATTACCGTTTGAATGATTTACAGCCGACCTTTAAATCAATTGAAGAGCACATGGCGGATAAAGGGCAGGTCTCACCCGAAGTTTTAGTCTTGCAGCAACTGGCAAAAGATGGGTTTGTGGCAGAGCTAAAACGTGCATACCGTATGTGTCAATATGCACCAGAGCCAACAGCACCAGAGCCTGAAAATGAGACTTCTTCAAATCTGATTATTAAAGTGACGCAAAGCCCGCAGGCTTGGTTGCCCGATGCTAAAATCCTACGAGAGTGGCACCGTGAACTGAGTCATTTAATTGATGGTTTTCGTAATGAAATGGTGGAGTTCTAAGTCAAATCTTAAACATGACTTGAAATCTTTGCTAACAGTACTTATATAAATAGGACGTGAGCGCAAAATACTTTGCCACCATGTTGAAACATGGAGAAAATTTATGTCAATGCAACAGTTAAAAGAATTATTTGGTAATCAGGAAGCAGTGCTTGAACTGGTTCAACTCGAAGGTGGTGAGCTTGCTTTGCGTAATGCGGGTTCTGATGGTGAGCCTTTAGTCAAAATACAGTTTAGTGACGAGGTAAAAGCTATACTCGGAGACCAAACACCAACTGTCGCACAGCATATGATTCAGGCGGCATTGTTTGGTTTGCTAGAAAAGCAAATGAATCAATGGCAAGCTGAAGTGATTGACGAGCAACCCACTCATTTGAGCTAATCTCCCAAGAAAAAAAGCGTACTTCAGGTACGCTTTTTTGTGCCTTTAAAATAATTTAATGGGCTTCGGATTGATGTGCAAGTTCAATCTGGTTGAGAATGTGATGACTCATGTTCTTGGCCATTTCCTCTTTGGCATAGAACACTTCACCAATATTTTCTTCGCGAATCACCACGGCTTCTTCTTTGCTTTCTGCGCAGATGAGTACCTGAATCTCAGGATTGAGTTGTTTAGAAATATCTACAATGCGGTGAATATCCAAAATATCCATCGGTGAAATCACCAATAGACGTGCATGTTGAATATGAGCTTGAATCAGAACATTGGGTTCAGTTGCTTCACCGCTGACAGCAGCAATGCCCTGAGCGCGTAACTTCTCAACAATTTCACGATTTTCTTCAGCAATCACCACTTTGATATTCTGCTCCATCAGGTTTTCACTGATCCGACGACCGACGCCCCCATAACCGATAATTACCACCTGATCGCGTAGATAAGCTTGATCTACCTCATCTGGTAACATTGCCAGTGGATCACCACTACGCTCTAATAACCGTGCCAAATGCGAACGCTCACGAATCCAGCGTTGTACAGGTTCAATCGCAGAGAACACGAAAGAGTTCAGGGTAATTGAGAATAATGCACCAGCAAGAATCAGGTTTTGTGCATCAGGTGTCAATAAACCTAATGATAAGCCAAGTGTCGCCAAAATGAAGGAGAACTCACCAATTTGCGCCAAACTGGCGCCTACGGTTAAGGCGGTATTGACTGGGTAGCGGAAGAACAGGACTAAAGCCATTGCAGCTAGCGTTTTGCCAATCATGATAATAGCAACGACGGCTAAAATACGTAACGGCTCTTCAAGCAAGATGCTTGGATCAAACAGCATACCGACTGAAACAAAGAATAAAATCGAGAAGATTTCACGTAAGGGGAGGGTTTCTTCTTCAGCACGATGGCTAAAGTCAGATTCTTTTACCACCATCCCCGCAAAGAATGCACCAAGTGCCATTGATACGCCAAACACGGCATAAGAGCCGTATGCAATCGAAACCGCAGCTGCAACGACAGTCAGTGTAAACAGCTCACGAGAGCCCAGACGTGCCACGAATTGCATGATCATTGGCACAAGTCGTTTACCAATAATCAGCATGAAGGCGATAAAACCTGTGACTTTAAGTAGGGTAATGCCAATGGTCATCCAGATACTTTGTGATGTATCTGTCCCCGGCAGCGCTTGTCCACCGAGTAATACTGCTGTTGCGGGTAAAAGTACCAAGGCTAAAACCATCACAAGGTCTTCAACCAAGAGCCAGCCGACAGCAATTTTTCCATTTACGGAATCGAGTAAGCCACGATCACCCAATGCCTTGAGCAGAACAACAGTACTGGCACAAGACAGGCTTAAGCCGAAGATGAGTGCCGAGCCAAAGCTCCATCCCCAAAACATAGAAACTGCAATCCCGAGTAAGGTTGCTACCGCAATCTGTAAAATTGCTCCAGGTACAGCAATACGACGTACTTGCAGTAAATCTTTGAGGGAGAAATGCATTCCCACACCGAACATGAGGAACATTACCCCGAGTTCAGCCAACTGATTGGCAAGTTGCATATCGCCGACCACGCCAGGCGTATTTGGACTAATAATAATGCCTGCAACTAAATAACCAATCAAAGGAGGTAGACGTAGACGTGCTGCGATATAGCCAAAAATAAGGGCCATACCAAAACCAACAGCAAGTAATATAATTAAATCAACATCATGTGGCATTGCGGTTCCTTAATCGTTGCGGTTAAGGTAGAAATAAATGAGCATAAAACATGCCAAGAAAACAGCGAATAAATTGTAACAAGTAAAATCGAATTTGTTGATGACAATTTTTTTATTTATCAAAAAAAATCATGTAAACCACAGTTTCATTTCTTTTGCATTATGACCTTTTTTTTAGGCAAAAAAAACGACTTCAAAAGAAGTCGCTTTTTTTAAAGAACTAAAATTATTTAATTTTAGCTTCTTTGAAGATTACGTGTTGACGGATTTTTGGATCAAATTTTTTGATTTCCATTTTTTCCGGCATAGTACGTTTGTTCTTAGTAGTGGTATAGAAATAACCAGTACCAGCTGTAGAAACGAGGCGAATCTTATCACGCATTGTTCAGACTCCTTAGATCTTTTGACCTTGAGCACGGAGATCAGCAACAACTTTCTCGATACCCAATTTATCAATAATACGCATACCTTTAGTAGTTAGACGAAGACGTACAAAACGCTTTTCGCTTTCTAACCAAAAACGGTGGTGGTGCAGGTTCGGCTCGAACCGGCGTTTGGTTTTGTTGTTTGCGTGCGATACGTTGTTACCAACGATTGGACGCTTGCCGGTAACTTGGCAAACCTTAGACATGGTGAACTCCATTGCTAGTTTATATAGCACTGTTTCGTGCAACTAGCCATTCAAGTAAACGGATGAAATCATTCAAGGGGCGTTTTATACCAAAAATACGATTAAAAGACAAGCGAATTTAGTAAAAACAAGGCATGAACTGGTGTGATAGCTCATGCCTTAACCAGCTTAACGAAATAGTGTTTTTAAAAGCAGTTTGTGCGTTGCTTTATTATAAGGCGGTAGGATGAATTTTAAACTGTAAAGTTTAGGGCTGACAGGATTTGACATCATTGACCGTTCATGTGAGAAGCTAAAGAAGCCCTCTTTACCATGATATTTGCCCATACCCGATGCACCAATGCCCCCAAATGGTAGGTCATCTTGTGCCACATGCGTTAACACTTGATTGATACCAAAGTGCCCTGAATGGGTACGTCCTGCGACATAGTCAGCACGTGCACTATCGATATCGAAGTAATAGAAAGCCAATGGACGTGGACGACTATTAATGAATTGCAGCGCATCGTCGATATGATCGTATTCTAAAATAGGCAAAATTGGACCAAAGATCTCATTCTTCATAATTTCCATTTCAGTGGTCACGCCCGTTAATAGGGTCGGTGCAATCTTACGAACTTCAGTTAAAGACTCATGTTTGGCATTCAATTCAACAATCGTGGCACCTTGGTCACGAGCATCTTCTAAATAACCTTGTAGGCGGTTGTATTGCTTGTCATTCACAATAGAGGTGTAGTCGTTATTGTCACGCAAGCTTGGGTACATCGTGGTCACAAAGTCATTGTAGTGCTTGGTGAACTCGGCTGTTTTACCTTTAGGCAAGAACATATAGTCTGGCGCAACACAGGTTTGCCCCGCATTCCAGAGTTTACCCACGGCAATACGTTGTGCCACATCGCGAATATTCATGGCTGAATGAACCAGCGCAGGCGATTTGCCACCTAATTCTAAAATTACTGGAACGAGATTCTCTGCTGCCGCTGCCATCACCGTTTTACCGACAGAGGTTGAGCCTGTGAAGATCATTTTATCAAAAGCAAGATGACTGAATGCATCTGAAATGACGCCACCACCATTCACGACAGCAACCAATTCTTGTGGAAATGCTTCCGAAAGGGCATTTTCAAGCACATAACCAAAATTTGAAGAAGCACTCGAAATTTTGATCATGGTATGGTTACCTGCAGCCAAAGCACAGATCAATGGGCCGACTGAAAGTAATAAAGGGTAGTTCCATGGTGCAATCACCCCGATTACACCTAATGGTTGATATTCTACCCAGCCTTTTGCTGGTTGGTGTAACATGCTGATATGGCGTTTAGATGGTTTCATCCATTCAGTTAAGTTCTTGCTATAGTATTTGATATGTTCTAGACAAGTCAGAACTTCGCCAATTTTGGTTTCCATAATGGCGCGGTTGCCATAATCTTGACTAATTGCGTTAGCAAATTGATCTTGATACTTTATCAAGATGTTTTTAAGTCGAGCTAAGCGTTCAATACGTTCTTTGGCGCTTGGCACAGGATGGCGCTGGTAAGCTGCTTTTTGCTGCTCAAGCAAATCATGTAGCCGTTTCACATCAACATGAGGTGTCATAGCGGTTGTTTTTGTTTGACTGTTCATAGGAGTGGACCAAAAGAAAGCTTATTATTTTTTAATTTTTAGAGTAAATACTCTAAAGTGTCAAGTCGCTTTATAGGTTTGTTTTATAACCTATTGATTATGTTATAGATGGTTAAAATCAATGTCGCACGCTAAACCGAATAAAACAAAAGATCGAATTCTGCAAATCAGTTTGCAGTTGTTTAATGAGCGTGGAGAGCGTTCGGTCACAACCAATCACATCGCGGCTGAACTCGGGATTAGCCCAGGCAACTTGTATTATCATTTCCGTAATAAACAGGAAATTATTAAAGAACTGGCACAGCAATATCAGGCAGAAACTTTGGAGATGTTGGCTTTGCCAACGGATCGTCCATTGAATGCAAATGATAAAATTAGCTATTTTCAAGTACTCAGCAATCAGTTGTGGGCATATCGTTTTATTCATCGCGATGTCTATCATCTAGTTGAAAATAATGAAGACTTTAGAAAAATTTATCCACGTTTTGCTGGACAGGTGATGCAGCAGGGGCAAAAAATCTATCGTGCCTTTGTAGATGCTGGCTTGATGAAAATGACCGATTCAGAGATTGAAGCCTTGATCATCAACTTGTGGATTGTGCTGACTAACTGGACCAATTTCTTATATATGTCAGGTCATATCAGCGATAACAATCGTCTGGAAGAAAAATGGGTTTGGCAAGCATTGCGCCAAATGGTGTTCCTAGAAGGTCCATATTTAATGGGTGAAAGTCGCCAAACCTATGAACAGTTACTGAAATCACTTGGACCATCAGACTTGTTCGCGAGTTTGTCTAATCTTAAAAATGATGACGAATAGATCGTCAGCAGCTATTTAGTCAATAGCAAAAAAGGGTTAGAATGCTCGGCTTGATTTTAATTTGATTCGAATAAGTGATATTAACCAAATGAACACGACTACAGCCCACACAGCGCGATTACTGATTACTTGTGAAGACAAGCCTGGGATCGTGCAAGCCGTATCGAGCTTTTTGTATCATCAGGGAGCAAACATTACCGCACTTGATCAGTACGCAACAGAAGCTCAGGGCGGGCGTTATTTCATGCGTGTTGAGTTTGAGATTGATCATTTGCAATCTCGTAAAGAAGCGCTGATGCAGACCTTTGCTGCCAATGTTGCTGAACGTTATGAGATGCAATGGAAGCTTACTTTTGTTGGTGAGTTGAAAAAGGTCGGTATTTTAGTTTCTAAAGTGGACCACGCTTTATTGGAATTGTTATGGCGTCATGCGCGTGGTTCATTGCCATGTGAAATTACCCAAGTTATCTCAAACCATCCAGATTTGCGTGAATCGGTTGAAAACTTTGGTATCCCATTCCATGTTGTTCCAGTCAATAAAGACAATAAAGTTGAGGCTTATGCTCAAATTGATGAAATGATGCAGGGCAATGATCTATTGATCTTGGCGCGTTATATGCAGATTTTGAGTGAAGACTTTGTTGCCAAGTGGGAAATGAAGATCATCAATATCCATCATTCTTTCCTGCCTGCTTTCGTTGGCGCAAATCCATATAAGCAAGCCTATGAGAAAGGGGTGAAACTGATTGGTGCAACAGCACACTATGTGACAGCTGATCTCGATCAAGGCCCAATCATTGAGCAAGATGTTGAACGTGTTAGCCATGATTATAATGTGGAACAGTTACGCGAGTTAGGCGAAGACGTTGAACGTAACGTATTGGCACGTGCAGTAAAATGGCATTTAGAAGACCGTATTATTGTTGATGGAAACAAAACAGTGGTGTTCTAATCCATCACTTTGTTTCAGTATGTAAAGAGAACATGTCGAAAGGCATGTTTTTTTATATTTATTTTTCAATGGTTAGTGAATATACAATAAAAAAACAGTTGCAAATGAAAACACTTCTCATTTATTATTACGGCACTTTCATTGTTCTATCCGATGAGTGAAATCGTTTTTTTAAAGGTTTGACCATCTATATTGGTACTTAGATTCTTATGAGTCAATCTCCTGCCACATTCAATACGCCACACCCGATGAAAAAGAAAATCATCACTGCATTAGTTGCCGTTGTGATTGGACATGTAGGAGTTTTGTGGGCGGTTAGCCACATGAAAACGATTGAGTTAAGACCAATCGAAAAAGAACCGCTTAAGGTGAAGTTCGTTAAAATTAAAGAACCACCTAAACCAGAGCCACCTAAACCAAAAGAACAGCCGAAACCTGAACCTAAAAAAGAAGTGAAGGAAGTTAAAGTCGTTGAAAAACCTTTACCTCCACCGAAAAAGATTGAAAAGGTTCAACAGGTAAAAGAGGCACCAAAACCTGTTCTTCAAAAAACTGAACAAAAGATTGAACCTAAAGTTGAGACCAAAGTCGTTACTACAGTCACTGAAAAAGTGGTTGAAAAACCACAACCTGTTCAGGAAGTAACGAAACCTCAACCTGCTGCTGATCCATCACCAAAACGTGTATCGATTGGGGGTTCAGGGGTTCAGTGGAGTCGTTCACCGAAATTATCTGTTACAGCAAAAGATTTAGATAACCAAACACGCTCAGTGATGGTACTGATTGAAGCTGATGAGAAAGGTAAAATTACCAATGCACGTGTTACACGTAGTAGCGGCATACCGAATCTCGATGAAAAAGTTTTACGCGCTGTAAGAAGTGCGAAATTTAAACCGTATATGGAAAATGGTGTTGCTTACCCGATTCGAGCAGAGCAGCCGTTTGATCTTAGTCCTTAATAAATTTGAGTCCTTGCGACAGATTAAATCAGGAGTTCGTATATGAACTTTTCAGTTTATTGGCAACATGCAGATGCAGTAAGTAAAACACTGTATTTCATCCTTTTAGCAATGTCGATTGCGACGTGGACTATTTTCATTCTGCGCCTATTAGGAACACGCCAATTAAAACAACAAGCTTATACTCAACTTGTTCAAGCTTTGGCTGCACTTAAATCAAAGCTACAGCCTTTATCGTTTGAACAACGTAAAGCTGTCGCTGAGCAAGCATTGCTTCGCCAAATCTCTGCTGAAAAATCACAAGCAGAAAAAGGTGTATCCGTTCTTGGAACAATTGCTTCACTTGCACCGTTTGTGGGTTTATTCGGTACAGTATGGGGGATTTTCCACGCACTTGTAGCAGTAGGTAAAAGTGGTCAAGCTGGTTTAGCTCAAGTCGCAACCCCAGTGGGTGAGGCACTAATCATGACCGGTCTTGGTCTGGCAGTCGCGATTCCTGCGGTTATGGCGTATAACATCTGTGTACGTTTCAATCGTGGCTTGGCGCATGATTTACAAGATCAAGCACATAGCTTGTTAATCGATACCATGTTGCAGCAAGACAGCGCAGCAAAGACTGAAACTAAAGCGACTCAACAAAGTTTAGTTGGAGGTCAAGCTTAAAATGGGCTTTCAATTGGGTGAAGACCACGACAGTGGCATGAATGAGATGAACCTCATTCCTCTGATCGACATTATGTTGGTATTGATGATTATCTTTTTAGTCACAGCAACGGTTGCTAACCCATCAATTCCATTAAGTTTACCAAAAACCACTGCTGAAATTGTAGATCCACCACCAAAAGCGATCACCATTAGTATTAATGACAAAGGTGAAGTGGCTTGGGATGCACAGATTATTAGCTTGGAAGAGCTAGAGAAGCGCTTCCAAGAGGCGGGACAGGCTGCGACTAAACCGACTGTACAGCTACGTGCAGATAAAGAATCAAGATACGACACGGTTGCACAAGTGATGTCTCGTGCCAGCGAAGCAGGCTTAAGTGATATTGCGTTTGTGAGTGAAAACTAAAACAACGTGTTAGAAAGAAAAAAGCAACTCTCAGAGTTGCTTTTTTTACGCCTAGTCTGTTTTGAGGAGGTCGAGATATTTAGCACGTAATTTAGAAAGCTTCGGAGGAATGCTAAAGTTGCAGTAACCTTGTGATGGATTGCGTGCAAAGAAGTTTTGATGATATTCCTCAGCAGGGTAGAAGGTGGGTACTGGACTCAGTTCAGTCACAATATTTAGACCTTCATCGTCCAGATCATGAATAATCTGTTCTGCTTGTTGCTTTTGATCTTCATTAAAATAATAAATAACAGAGCGATACTGCGTGCCAATATCATTACCTTGGCGATTTAAAGTGGTTGGATCATGCGTGGTAAAGAACACATTTAACAATTGCGTATAGCTGATCTGCTGTTCATCAAAATCGATGAGGACAACTTCAGCGTGTTGAGTATTACCTTGGCATACCTGTTCATAGGTTGGGTTTTGGCTAATTCCACCGGCATAACCACTAACGACTTTTTCTACACCTTTAAGCTGTAGAAATACCGCTTCTACACACCAAAAACATCCACCACCAACGAGTGCTTGTTGCATGAGATTCCCCAATTTTTAATTTTAAGAATGCTACTAAAGTAAACGAAGTATTGAAAAAGTAAAAGCCCGTGTTCGAAACGAGCTTTTACTTTTTTACGATAAGGAATTAAGGAAGTGGTTGAATCACAGTCACAAAACTCACTACAACTTTACCAGAGGTGTCTAATAACTTCAGTTCATGGCCTTTAAGTTCGTAGCTGGTTGTGCTTGCCAATGCGCTTGCATATTGACGAGAGAGTGCGCTGTTGTCTTTACCGATACATGCCATCATTGTTGAGGCAATTGGACCTAAACGTAAGACAGAGCCTTGGCTTTCAAAGCTGCCTTGAATCTGGTTACAACCATCGGCACCGAAGAAGCGTTTGCCTTTCGCATCAAATTGAATCGCAGGGCGCTTGCCAGAAAGATCATTACTTTTAATCTCCACACCATTGATCTGTGTTGCGATCCAGTTGCGGTTATACAGCCCCGTGCTTTCTTTCTGAGATGCATTCGGTGAGGTTTGGAGAGATTCTGTGGTTGCACAACCCGTCATTGCTACGGCAACTGCCAAAGTACAAGAAGCTAAAAAAGGCTTTAACATAAGATTTTAAATCCGAATCATTGTGTTTCTATGCTTAGTATTAAAATAAAACAACGTGGAGCTGAGCAGGATATTCGGTATCCTTTTGTAAATGTTCAGATGTTTTTAATGAAATTAGTGGAAAAATCACTCAGTTTTAGGAAGCCCTGTACGAATGACATCCGAAAAATATTCACTGCTTTGGTTCGGTTGTTGTTCATATTGCTCAGCACGTGGATTGATATGTGCCAAGCGATACCATTCTTTCATACTGTAATTTTGATTGAGCGCTTTCAAATCGTAGAGGTAATTGGGTAAATAACCTGAGGCCAATAAACGGTAATCTTTGGGTAAACGTTGCGGATTAATCGCTTGAACCATGTCAAAGACCAGTGTGGTGCAGTTACTGGTAAGCGTGTTGTACCATTTGGCTTCTGCACGGAGTTCATCAGCCTTGTGTAGATATTCAATAAATAGGGCTTTACGTTCAGGTGCAGGCATTCTGATCGGGAATAAATAGACTTGCTCATGACGAATATTGCTGCGCGTATAGATCAAATCTTTTTCATCTGAAGCGACTAAACTGAGTTCGTATTTACGGAAAAAGCCACCAATCGCAGAAAAATCTTCGCCTTTTTCCTTACGAATTTCAATGGAGAATACGAGTGGCTTTTGATCTGAAAAATTGAAGCTGACCAGCGTATGCGCAATTTGTGGGCCCATCCAATAAGAAGTGATGACATTGATGCCCGTAATTTTATTGAGATCAATGCTGCGATCTTCCCAATGAATGTCGTAACTTCCATCAGCATGCCAGTCAAAATTCCGTACATTATGTAGCTGTACAATATCCCCATTCTTTTCGTAATGGAGCTGTTCTGCAACTTCTGGGTTCCAATCTCGATCTTGTCTTGCATCTAAGGAAAAATACCAGACTAAGGAGCAGGCAAAGGCAACACAGTAAATCATGATATCTGTGCGGCGGCTAAAAAGATGGCCACTGACATAGACGCCAATTAAGCTGAGTGCAAATAAGATCCATAGCACAATGGCTGCACGACTAAAAAAACTACCTAAGGGTTGCTGAATCCATAAAGCCAGACAGAGCCAGATACTTGAAAGGATCACGCACAAGGCAAACAGACTGTGTAAAAGCCCGATGCCTAAAGCGATGAAAAACTCACGTGATCCAATATTCTGCATGACAAGTGCGATCCATTTTTATTTCTGGTAGGTCGCAAACTCAAAACTAACCCCTGATTTCTCATCAGTATGTTGTTCCGAGTGTATTTTGCGAAAGTCAGCGGAGATTTTTGGGTAATGCGCATCGCCTTGAACATCGAGATCAACGTGAGTTAGTTCTAAGCGATCAGCAATAGCGAGCGTTTGGGTAAAAATCTCCCCACCACCAATAATAAATAAGGATGCTTTTTCGGCGTGTTGTGCGTCTGTAAGTGCACCATTGAGTGCATCTTCAATACTGAGAGCGACTTTAACCCCGTCAAAATGCCATTCAGGGTCACGTGTAATCACCCAATTGACACGATTCGGTAGGGTACGTCCCATAGATTCAAGGGTTTTACGCCCCATAATCACCACACCACCTTGGGTAATGGCTTTAAAATGTTTCAGGTCAGCAGAGATATGCCACGGCAACGCATTACCTTTACCGATACAGTGCTTTTTATCCATTGCAACTACGTGGACAACTTCAGTGCCTTGCCATGCCATTTTATATTCTCTCTAACTAATCGATTTAAACTGCAACAGGTGCTTTGATTGCTGGGTGTGATTCATACCCAACAATTTCAATATCTTCAAATTTAAAGTCGAAAATATCAGTGATCTCAGGATTTAGTTTTAATTGACACAACGTTAGCGGCTCACGACTAAGCTGTAATTGCGCCTGTTCAAAGTGATTGGCATATAAATGCGTATCTCCACCTGTCCAGACAAAATCACCTACGCCTAAACCACAGACCTGAGCAATCATGTGTGTAAGTAGGGCATAACTCGCAATATTAAAAGGTACACCCAAAAATACATCGGCACTGCGTTGATATAACTGGCATGACAGTTTGTTGTCTTGTACAAAAAACTGGAACAGGGTATGGCAAGGTGGTAATGCCACTTTACCTGCTTCATTTGGGTTCCAGCCTGACACAATCAAGCGACGTGAGTTGGGATTGGTTTTAATTTCATTGATCAACCATTTGATCTGGTCAAATCCATCCTGTTGGTAGCTACCATCTTCATTTTTAGTTGCGCCAAAGTTACGCCATTGATGACCATAAACTGGACCAAGCTCACTTTCAGGACGGCCAAAACGGGCTGTTTGTTCTGCGGTTGCCCACTCATCCCAAATCGAAACTTTATTGTCTTTGAGATATTGAACGTTGGTATCACCTTTAAGAAACCAAAGTAATTCTATGGCAATAGAGCGAAAATGGACTTTCTTGGTGGTGAGCAGCGGAAAGCCTTTAGAAAGATCAAAGCGCATCTGATGACCAAATACTGAACGTGTACCTGTGCCAGTACGGTCGCCTTTGTCGCCGCCATTGTCGAGGATATGTTGTAAAAGGTCTAAGTAAGTGCGCATCGTGATTCCTAATCGCAAATTTTTATCGGGCTAATCTTATCAGAATTTATGTGATAAATAATGTGGCAATTAAGCGTCATTAGCTGTCGTAGTGCAGACTTTGTTCTCTGTTTAAATTTAGCTGCTTGTTTTATATTACATTCTACAAATAAGTAGAGGGATAAGCAGTAGAATGAATTTTAAACCAGAGACATTGCCGAACAGTGTGCAGCCATATTTAGAAAAAATCTCGGTGACTGTTCTGCCAACCATCACCATGCAACTGACTCCCAGTGATGAATTAACTTTATGGCAAAGTAAAATTGGGGGACAACCTTACTTACCGCTAGATGCGACTTATCCAGTCGACACTGATGGCAATCCGTTAGCTTTGCTAGCACAGTTTAATTTTGCTGAAATTCCAAGTTTGCCCAATTTCCCGGATCAGGGGATTCTACAGTTCTATATCGCTGCCGATGATTTGTACGGGATGAACTTTGATGACCAACAGCAGCAATCGGGCTTTAAAGTGTTGTACTTTGATCAAGTGCTTGAAGATGCATCACAATTAAAACAGGACTTCTCTGAAGTTCAGTTAGGTGAAGATGATTATTTGCCATTTACGGGGCAATACGCGATTGAATTTAGTCGGACTTCTCAGCCAATTAGTCTTGGTGATTTTGCCTTTGCACCGAAGATTTTAGGTGTCGATGAACTGTATGATTTTGAAGATCAATTTAAAGGTGGTGATTTCGAAGATGATTTTATCGAGCCATATGATGAAGTGGCTTCCGCAAGTGGGCATCGTTTAGGGGGATACCCTTATTTTACTCAGACAGATCCACGTCAATATAATGAAAAGGTGCAGGATTATATTTTACTTTTTCAACTGGATACCGATGATGCTGAAAACGAGATTATGTGGGGCGATTCGGGAGTAGGAAATTTCTTTATTCACCCAGAGGATTTAAAGAAGCGAGACTTCTCTAAGGTGTTGTATAACTGGGACTGTTGTTAAATAAAAAAGGCGGATGAGTTTTCATCCGCCTTTTCTCTAGGTTTTAAATCTTACTCAGTAACAAAAGTAACTTTGCCATCTTCTAAAGATTTAACACGCGCTAACGACTCAACGCGGTAGCCTTTCTCAAGCAATACATCACGGCCAGGTTGGAATGATTTTTCAATCACGATACCAACACCGACAACTTCGGCTTTTGCTTGATGAATTAAGTCAATTAGACCTAACGCAGCTTGACCATTGGCCAAGAAGTCATCAATTACAAGTGCTTTGTCACTTGAACTAATGTGCTTGTTTGAAATCGCAATGGTACTTTCAGTCTGTTTGGTAAACGAGAACACTTTAGAACGATAAAGATCGTCTTTCAGTGTTAATGACTGATATTTGCGCGCAAAAATAACAGGAACGCCAAGTTCTAAACCTGCCATGATTGCAGGTGCAATACCCGAAGCTTCGATGGTAATAATTTTAGTAATACCAGCATCTTTAAAGCGAGCGGCAAATTCTTTACCAATCAGCTGCATTAACACAGGATCGATTTGGTGGTTTAAGAAAGCATCAACTTTCAAAACCTGATCAGATAGAACGATACCTTCATTTAAGATTTTCTGTTCTAAAGCGTACACGGGAGAATCCTCTAAACGGATGCTTGTTCAAGCAAAGGCATATTTTAAAAAGCATCTAAAAAAATGCAAGCCAAAATTGACCAGATGCTCAGTTTGTTTTACCTGAATAACCCGTTAATAACAGACCATATGATGATTTTCCATCATTATGTGCCATTTTCACTGGTAAGTAATCCAATTTTGGAGCTAACCAGAACACGGTATTACGCTCAGCTTTATCGTGTTGCATCACGACTTTGATCGTATTGAATGTGCCATAAGGGGTTTTGACACTTTCGTTTCCTTGTTTCACAAAACGACGTTCATCCAATGCTTTCGCATCTGCAATGAGATATTTGGTTTTTAGTGAATTGTTTTTTAAATCCTCTCGGATTTGCAATTCAGCATTGAGTTCATCCAATGCACCTGCTTGCCATGCAAATGAGTTAGACGTCTTATCTTTTTGAGTATTCACAACTTTACTGCTTGGGTTGAAATCGATACTCATTGTGTTGTTGTGAATCAAAATTTTACTGCTACGGCTAAATTTTTGTGAGTTAATTTTACTATTCACAAATTCAAATTGGCTGGTTTCAGATGCGGATGCGATTGCACCCGCTTTGGCACTGAATTGATAAGTCCAGTTATTGCCTTGTTGGGAAAGGGTACGTGTGGCAGAACCTAAGTTTTTATTGTTGTAGCTAAACTGATAACTCGCCTGAAAAGGTGCCATTGCCAGCGCATGACTAGATAAGCTAACGCTTAGAAGCGTAGCTGACGTAATACCTAGTACTTTCAATAATTGCTTTGTCATAACACTATATCCTTTGAGTGATGCAATCAGTCATTACTCATTTATCTTTACCATTCAATAAATCTATTATGCTCGTAGATTATGAAGAAAAGATCAGGCTTTTTATGAGGTACTTGTTAATTTTTCGTATAAATCATGAAGATATATATTTCAATGATATATCGTGAGAACGGGTAGGCCACAATAGCGAGTGGCTATCTTTTACCGTCTTTTTGTTGAATTGGCGTGACTGCGCTATCGTTAACATTATCTTCATCAAAGTCATCATCATTGGAAGGCGATAAAATTGCAGTAAGATTGACATTGCCCCAAACAATTAGCTCCGCAGGGCGGACACGAGCGCGATTGACATGCACTTTACTCAAAGTTTCGATAATGCTGGCCTTTTTTCCCAACCAGCGGTTTAAATCAAGATAAAGTAAATCATCTTGGACTTTGACCACTTCAAAATGCTCTAGGATTTTGCCGAGTGGATCTTCTTCACGGAATTTCTGGTAATACCAGATTGCGATATAAAAGCCCCATTTTTGAAAAATGTTTTTAAACTTGGCTTCAATCACTTGGGTGTTGCTGATTTGCTCGAATACCATTAATTGTACATTTTGATTCATTTCCATTTGAATCAATTTTAAATCAACTGATAAGGTGGTATGCAGACCTTTGACATCGAGGGTCGTGTATAAGCGTAACCAACCATCATAAAGATCGGCATGCAGGTCTTGCATGATGCCAACATTTTCGGTGACATAACGTTCCATGGTGGCATTCACAAATACTTGTGAAAGTGAAAATTCTCTTTCTTCTTCGATGAATTCTTCTGCTTTTTGGTAAACTTTACGTAGACGTTTAACAACAGATGAAATTAGCGTTTGCATAAAAGTTGTTCCAGAAAGTGAATTGATGAGTAAAGCAATGCCACGATCTTTGTATTCACTAAAAAATAAAAATAAATTTCTGACTTGCAGTGTAGCAAAATTAATTGCTACATTTTCATAAAATGATGGTATGGAAACACTGTAACTATAAGTGGATCACATTTTTGTAAAAATTTGAATATTGGTTGGGTTTTTATACGGTGCTGCCGTTGGGGATGGGACATTTTGTCACTTAAATGCCATGTTGAATAAAATAAATTTTCGTTCAGAACTGCCTCCTTATTGGTGGCAAGACCCTATCTTTGTTGGGGCTGTAGCTTTAGCGATGTTGCTGCATGGCGCTGTACTGGCTATTCAATTTACCATGCCGTCGCCATCTGATACTTCAACCAAAGAAATAGCTGTCACTGTTCGACCAAGCCAGGAAAAAGTTAAAGACGCAGATTTTTTGGCACAAGCTGATCAACAAGGTTCTGGTGAGTTTCGTGAAGCACATCGGATGTCGAGTGATATGCCTTCCCCAATGCAGACAGATGCCACTACAGGTGAAAAAGAGCTAGATAGTCTAGAAAAAATTCAGCAAAAACGAGAATTAAAATTCGAAGAAAAGGTTCTAATGACTGTTTTAAGCTGGCAAAAGCAAGCAGAACAGAGTGAACGGAAAAAGACTCTAGATGACCTACAAAGCCAATTTCAAGCTAAAGCGGCGATGGTCGCAAGCTTAGAAGCACAATATTTGCAACGCCAACAAAACTTTAGCCGCAAACAACGCATTAAAACGGTCGATGGTATTCAGGCTAAACAAGATGCATCAGCTGCTTATCTGGATAAGTTTCGTCAAAAAGTCGAGTTATACGGGAACCGCTATTATCCTGATGAGGCCAAACAACAACGATTGGCGGGGGAAGTGCGTCTAATGGTGATTTTGAATGCAGAAGGTGGAATTCGAGCAATCCGTTTAATTGAAAGTTCTGGGCATGCAATTTTAGATGAAGCAGCTAAAGCATCAGTGCGCCGTGGTGCACCATTTGGACCTTTTGATGCCAAGATGAAAAAGGATATTTCTGAGTTACGCATCATTCGTACATGGCGTTTTGATCCTGTCGATGCTGAATTTGAAGTACACTAATTAAGGTGTACTTCTTATAATAAAATAATGATGTACAAGATAAGAATTAAATATTGGTGAAAATCATAAATATATTTCCTATCAATCAAGATTTAAACTCAAATAAAACAGTTAGTTGAATTTATTTCTTGAAACTTGAATTGATAATAAAAATGATCACTATTTAACCTGTGTTTTTATTAACTCTCATTTATTTGATAAAGAGTACTATGGAATTTTCCCAGCATATGGCCAAACGACATGGGGAAAGCCACGTAATGCAACTTTAGCTTTACGCTACCAATTCTAATTCTCTTGAGATATAAAAAACGGCTGAATTCAGCCGTTTTTTTATTGAAGATGTGGATAAGTTTTGAGTTATTCACAAGCCATTTTGATTCGAATAAGCTCGTTCAACTTTGCAGATTTCGACGCTAAAGTCTCGATACCATTTTTCTTTACCTAAACGCTGAGCAACCAGATGTTCTGCATCGCGTTGCCAAAGTTTAATATCGTTTAGGCTGTTCCAGTAGGACAGCGCTATTTCAAAACCATTTTCGCTACACGCTTCAAATTTGACACAGTTAAATTGACTCAAGGCTTTATTTCTCAGCATTTGTGCCATTTCTGAGTAAGTTGCATCAAGTTGTTTGATCGTGGCTTTAAAAATAACGATATACATAGGACCTTGGATTAGCTTTCATCGGCTTGGTAAGGGTTGGCGATACCCAATTTTTTTAGAATCTCAATTTCTAAAGCTTCCATTTCTTCAGCTTCAGTTTCACTGGTTTCATGATCGAAACCAAGCAAATGTAGAACACCGTGGACCAGTAAATGAGTGAAATGGTCGCTTGGTATCTTTTGCTGTTCAGCCGCTTCTTGTAAAACCACAGGAATACAAATAACCAAGTCACCTAAAGGCTCTGCATCGAGTAAGCTCAGCATTTCCTCAGGAATATCACTTGGGAAAGACAGCACATTGGTTGGTTTGTCTTTTTCGCGGTATTGCAGATTGAGCTCATGGCTTTCAGCTAGATCAACACAGGCAATTCCAATTTCACAATTGACATCAAAACCGACATGACGCAGTGCAGTTTCGATATTTTTTTTGATTTGACCACGTTTAAGTGGCAATTCCACAGCTTGAAAGTCTTGTTGAAGACTTAAATTGATTTTCAAAGTAGATCCTTAAAATCGTCCCCCTGAGATGCGACTAAAGCGTCACAACGAAAGGGGGAGTGAGGGGGATTTTTCTAAATGTGTTGCGCATCTGCAGCAGAATCATTTTCTGCAATCAGCGCTTCTTGTTTAGCTTTGCGTTCGGCACGGGCTTCAGCAGACAGGCGTTGCTGTTCACTGTCCCAACCTTCGTAAGCTTCAACAATTTTTTGTACCAATTGATGTCGGACCACATCACGCGAATGGAAACGGGTGATATGAATTTCATGGACGTTTTCAAGTACACGTAATGCTTGTGCTAACCCAGATTGCTGCCCACGCGGCAAGTCAACCTGTGTGACATCACCAGTAATCACGGCACGTGAACCAAAACCTAAACGGGTGAGGAACATCTTCATCTGTTCAGGAGTAGTGTTTTGTGCTTCATCTAAAATCACGAAAGAGTGGTTTAGCGTACGTCCACGCATATAAGCAAGCGGCGCAACCTCAATCACTTGGCGTTCAATCAGTTTGGCTACTTTTTCAAAGCCCAGCATTTCATAGAGGGCATCGTAAAGCGGACGCAAGTAGGGATCGATTTTTTGGGTGAGATCACCGGGTAAGAAACCGAGCTTTTCACCGGCTTCAACTGCTGGACGAACCAGCAAGATACGTTGAATTTCGTTACGTTCCAGCATATCAACTGCAGCAGCAACCGCCAGATAAGTTTTACCTGTCCCTGCTGGGCCAATACCGAAGGAGATATCACTTTGTAAAATACGTTGTACATAGCGTTTTTGATTGGCACCACGTGGATTGATTCGCCCTTTGCGGGTCTGTAACCAAACGCTATCTAAACCTGTATGCTCTTGATCTGAATCATCCATCAGTTCACGATCTGTCTGTGAACCTTGGATCATCAAATGAATGACATCGGCACTAATTTGTGAGGAAATTTCTGATTCTTGATAGAGCCGTTGCAGTAGTGCTTCGGCTCTTTCGACCGCTTCTATATCACCATCGAGATAAAAGGCATCGCCACGGTGAGTAATTTTGACATCTAAACGTTGTTCGATTTGTTTTAAATGCCCGTTATACGCACCGAGCATGCTTTTCAAACGTTCCAATTGAATCTCAGGGAACGTTACTGTACGTCGAATCGCTGCAGTCAAGATAAACCCTTTTTGTTGCTCTGTAGGAATACCCTTACATTACGCCACGTCAGGTTCAAGATTCAAGAGTTCTCCGTAAACTAAATTTAAAGTTTTAATTTCAGTGATCTCAATCTCTGCGAAACGTCCAATCCACGTGGCATCACCGATAAATGTCACTAAACGTGTATTGTCTGCTGTACCGATTAAAACATTCGGATCTTTATCCGAAACCTTCTCAATCAAGACACGCTCAATTTTACCGAGCATTGCATCAGTCTTATCAATACTAGAACGTTTAATCACTTCTTGTACTTGAGCCAAACGATCTTTTTTCACCTGCTCAGGGGTATTGTCTGGTAAGTCAGATGCAGGTGTACCAGGGCGTTTAGAATAGACAAAACTATAAGAGTGATCGAAATCTAGGTCTTTAATGAATTGTAAGGTTTCAGCAAAGTGTTCATCTGTTTCCCCTGGGAAGCCGATGATGAAATCGCTAGATAAATGCATATCTGGACGGACTTTACGTAACTTGGCAATTTTATCGATGTAGACATCAATCGTATGATTACGTTTCATGGCTTGTAGTACATCATTTGAACCGCTTTGTACTGGCAAGTGCAAATGCGAAACCATTTGTGGTAGATCACGGTAGCATTGAATTAGATCTTCAGAGAATTCAAGCGGGTGAGAGGTCGTGTAACGCAAGCGGCCAATGCCCGGAATTTCTGCAACTAAACGGAGTAACTCAGGGAAAGTACAAATTTCGCCTTCGAAGGTTTCACCACGATAGCCATTTACGTTTTGACCGAGTAGGCTAATTTCACGTACACCTTTTTCAGCCAACCCAGCAATTTCAGCCAATACATCATCTAAGGGACGAGACACTTCTTCGCCACGGGTATAAGGGACTACACAGAATGAACAGTACTTCGAGCAACCTTCCATAATTGAAACGAATGCTTTAAAGCCTTCGACACGGGGTTCAGGCAAAAAGTCGAACTTTTCAATATCAGGGAAAGAAATATCAACCAATTTAATTTTTTCTTTCTTTGGTTTTTCAATTTGAGCGTGATGCTGATCTAGCATTTGTGGCAAACGGTGCAGTGTTTGTGGACCAAAGATCATATCCACATAAGGTGCACGTTTTTGGATATTGTCGCCTTCTTGCGATGCAACACACCCACCCACACCAATAATGAGATCAGGGTTTTGTTCTTTAAGTTTACGCCAGCGACCTAAACCACTAAATACCTTCTCTTGTGCTTTTTCACGAATCGAACAGGTATTCATGAGCAGGATGTCTGCTTCATTCGGGTTGTCAGTGAGCACATAGCCATGTGAATCACCTAACAAATCTGCCATACGATGACTGTCATACTCATTCATCTGACACCCTTGAGTTTCAATAAACAATTTCTTGATTGAAACATCAGCGGTGTGCATTGGCTGGGTAACAGTGTTTTCTGAAGCAGCTTTTACAGCACTGGGAATGAATGTTTGAACCGTCATGCAGGCTCCTAAACAAGGTGGATTTAAATAAACGGCGGATTATAGCAGTATTTTAAACGGAACGCAGAGAATAAAAAACTGACAAAAATGGACAGTTTGTGAATAAAATTGTGTGAATTTTAATGAATATGAATCAGTAATTTACATAACACAACAATAGTAGAAGGCGAGACTTATTACACTATAATAGCAGGGCAAAATTGGGCATAGATATTGATGAAGATGAAAAAGCAGCGTGATTTTAGAACAACCGTAAGTCATAAATTGAATAACAAGAAGAGCTTCCGTTGTTTTATCGCAGTGGGAGGGATGATCGCATGCTCGTCCGTCTATGCTTTGGATGAACAGTTTAATGATGCCTTGCGCGCTGCCAATGCCAGCAATATTGCCTTGCTCGATCAATACCAATATGACATGCAAAATGATGCGCTCGGTTATTATCCTGAATATTGGAAACTGAACACCAATTTGGGTTTTCAGCCTGCATCTTCAATTATTAGCTTTGCACAACGCTATCCACAATCAGCAATGGCAGAAAAACTTTCTGCCGATTACGTGGAAGAAAAAGTCAAACTCGGGAGCTTTGCTGATGCCAAGCCAGTTTTGAGTTATGTGACCAATCCAGATCAAGAAGAAAGCTGTGCCGTTGCACAAGTGCGTGCAAAAACAGGTGATAGTTTGGTTTTTGCAGAATATAAAGACATTTGGTTAGCGACTAACTCTCAACCTGAATCATGTAATGGTCTAGGTCGGTTGATGTTGTCTAGCCCGCTGATGACTGCGCAAGACCGTCAACAACGTTTATGGGGACAATTACGCGCAGGCCAGTCTGGTCCAGCCATTGCCACAGCGCAAACGATGGGCTTGAACCTTTCTTTAGCACAGTTCAATCAAATCCAAGCCAATCCATTGGGCTATCTGTGGAGTGCGCCTAAATCGAATGATGCGGATTACGCCTATTTAATCTTTGCCTTGGGACGCGTTGCCGATAGTGATTTGACTAATGCCTTGGGCAATGTACAGCGTGCTGTTCAAGATGTGCCACAACCTGTACAACAATATTTGTATCGCACCATTGGTTATGTCGGTGGTACCACCGTGATGAAGAATGGCTTTAATCGTGAAGTATTAAATGCCTATGATCAAAGTTATGGCTATCCATTCAGCCCTGAAGAAGCTGAGATTTATGCCCGTCAGGCGATTCGCTTTGGTGCTTGGGAAAGTTTGATTCGTGCGATTGATGCGATGTCGGTGACACAAAAGCAGGAAGATCGTTGGCAATATTGGTTGGCACGTGCTTCAGAACAGCGTTCCGATGGGGGCTCAAAACAAGCGGCACAACAAATCTATCGTAAACTGGCGCAATCTGGTGATGATTATCATAATTTGTTGGCAAAAGATCGCCTAGGTGAACGTTATAACCATCAGCCTTATAATGAACAACCGAGTGCTCAAGATACACAGCGTCTGAATCAAAATATTCATTTTAGACGTGCGTTTGCATTAAGAGATGTGAATGCACCAGCAAACTATACCAATCGTGAGTGGAATTGGGCAGTTCGCCAAGCTTATTTACAGCACGACGATGGTCTACTTTTAGCAGCGGCGAAACGTGCGCATGATATGGGCTGGTATGATCGTGCAATCTATGCAGCAGACCGTACTACTTCTCGTCATAACGATACTTATCGCTACGCGACACCACATCGTAGTAATGTGACCAGTCATAGTTACAATGCAGGTATTGATCCTGCGTGGGCATATGGTTTAATGCGCCAAGAAAGTCGTTTTGTGACTTCTGCACGTTCTCATGTTGGCGCAGGTGGTTTGATGCAGATCATGCCGAACACTGCAAAATTGATTGCAAGACAAATGGGTGAAACTTACAACCCAGCAGCCTTAAGTGAAATGAACACCAACATCCGTTACGGTACTTATTATCTTTCAATGATTCAAAGTCAGTTGAGTGGTAATGCGGTGTTGGCAACCGCAGGCTATAACGCTGGTCCAAATCGTGCGCGTCGTTGGCAGCCTGATGTTCAGATTATGGCTGCAGATCAGTACACGGAAACCATTCCATTATTGGAAACACGTGACTATGTAAAACATGTCATGACCAATGCCACGCATTACGGTGTGGTGTTAGGGCAGGGATCGCAATCGTTAGAAAAACGGATGAGCACGATTCCTGTACGTAGTGGGCCTTAAAGACACACCAAGATGTTTAAGTGAAACAATGAAGTTTTTGCATTTGATGAAACCAATCGAATTACTCAAAGGGCAGTTGATGAGATCGCTACAGGCAGTGGCTTGTTATTTGGTCTTCTCTTTTAGTGCGCCATTATATGCTGCGAGTAATACAGAAGTTGCAGGCTATGTTATGCATGTGCAAATGACACCTGCTGCGTGCTCTTTTGATTCATCAAGACAAAAACAACGTAAATGTCTGGAAGGTTATTCGCTCACGATTGCAAGCTTATTGCCTGAAGTGCCTTTAAATCGAGATTGCTCAACTAAAACGTCTGCAAAATTATCACCATTACAAGCCAAAGTCGTTGCGCGTGTTATGCCTGATGAAAATGCACGTGTACAGCTGTGGCAGGATGTTGGTGGATGTATGCCAATGAATGCCAGTCAATATTTTAGAACGGTTATTAATTTTGCTGAACGTTTGAAAATACCAGCTGATTTGACCAGCCCAAATACGATTGAAGTACAAAAAGAAAATTTAAGACAGCAATTTACCAAGCTCAATCCTTCATTACCACCGAATGGAATTCGCTTTACTTGCCAGTCATCGAGATTTGATTCGGTCTTGACTGAAATACGCGTCTGCTATCAGAAAAATGGTCAATATAAACAATGCGCAAGCCATATAGTGACAGGCTGCCCAAGCGAATTTACGATTAAAGGAAGTTATTAGGTATTTACCTAGTTTGATTTGTATTTTCTATTAGACTTTCGTTGAAATTCATTCTCTTTTACATGCATCTGTATTCGCTTTAGAGTACAATCTTTGCCGTTTATGATAATTCGATTGAATAATAATAGCGTTCAATCGTGCAAACGCATCTCATTGGAGAATATCACATGAAGCAACCCGTTCGTGTTGCCGTTACAGGCGCTGCTGGTCAAATTGGTTATAGCTTATTATTCCGTATTGCAAGCGGAGAAATGTTAGGTAAAGATCAACCAGTAATTTTACAATTGCTTGAAGTTCCTTTTGAGAAAGCTCAACAAGCGCTTAAAGGCGTGATGATGGAACTTGATGACTGTGCTTTCCCATTATTGGCAGGCATGATCGGGACTGATGATCCTAAAGTTGCATTCAAAGATGCTGACTATGCGTTATTAGTTGGTTCTCGCCCACGTGGTCCTGGTATGGAACGTGCTGACTTGTTGAAAGTAAATGGCGAAATCTTTATTGGTCAAGGCCAAGCACTCAACGAAGTTGCTAGCCGTGACGTTAAAGTATTGGTTGTTGGTAACCCAGCAAACACCAATGCTTATATCGCAATGAAATCTGCTCCAGATCTTCCAGCGAAAAACTTTACAGCAATGTTACGTCTTGACCACAACCGTGCATTAACTCAACTTGCTCAAAAAGCAGGTGTTGCAGTTTCTGACATCGAAGACATGACTGTTTGGGGTAACCACTCTCCAACAATGTATGCTGACTACCGTTTTGCAACTGCAAATGGCGTAAGCTTAAAAGACAAAATCAACGATGCAGCATGGAACAAAGATGTGTTCCTTCCTACTGTTGGTAAACGTGGTGCTGCGATTATCGAAGCACGTGGTTTGTCTTCAGCTGCTTCAGCTGCAAACGCTGCAATCGACCATATGCGTGACTGGGCGTTAGGCACAAACGGCAAATGGGTAACTATGGGTATTCCATCTGACGGTTCTTATGGTATTCCGGAAGGCGTAATGTTCGGTTTCCCTGTAACCACTGAAAACGGTGAATACAAAATCGTTCAAGGTTTAGAAATTGATGAGTTCAGCCGTGAACGTATCAACTTCACGCTTAACGAGCTTGAAGAAGAACGTGCAGCAATTGCTGACATGGTAAAATAATTTATCTTTTTGATAAATTGAAAGCACTCTCCTTGAGAGTGCTTTTTTTATGGGATAAAGAACAAAAAACAACAAGAAAATATAGACATACATCTGCATGATAATGGCATTTACTGTTAAATTATTTTTATAAGAGACATGATTTGGAGAATAACAATGTTTGAACAGCAACCGACACTGGAACTTTTATTTGAGCAACTCGGGCTTGGGGCTGATGATGCTGCAATTGAAAATTTTGTGAAAGCGCATCAGTTACCCGCCGATCAAAAATTACATGAAGCGGAATTTTGGAGTGCAGGACAGCGTGATTTTCTAAAAAGTCATTGGGATAAAGACGATGAGTGGGCGATCGTGATTGATGAGTTAAATCAACAGTTGCATGTCGATAGTACAAGATAATCAAATATAAAAAGCTCACATTAGTGAGCTTTTTTTTGAATCAATGTTTTAAACCAATCTTCTTGGCGTATGGCGTTAAATGCAGGATGGAGTTGTAATAATTCTAAATCATGCTCTAAACATGACACATATTTCTTTAACCAGTGTTGTGTTAAAGCTTGTTCTTGTTTAGCTGCTGATGCATAGGCCAAAAAGAAATAAACATCTAAATGATCGTGATGTGCTAAAGGTTTTAAAATTTGTTGGGTGATTAAGGCAAAGCGTTTTTCTTTGGTTAACTCAAAGTAAATCATATAGGCTTTGGCTAGATGCAAGGACAAATTTAAATATAAACTGAGTGGCATTTCATCGTATTCAATACGTGCCTGTTCAATGAGCACGATTGCTTCTTGCAAGAAATGCAATTGTTCCTGACGAATATGGCTCAATACCACCAATTGCAAACGTAGGTCAGCACGCTCTAAAGCAAGTTCGGGAGTATTGCTTTCTAAATAGAGTTGGTCCGTTTCACCAATTCGAGCAATCACTTGTTGAGTTTCATTCGACATCATTGATCCAAAATCGTCTGTTATGCGTGATATATAAGGTTGTTTTTCGAAATTTAAAGGTATAAGGGCTGTTGATATTTCAAGACCCTAACCATTCCAAATTGAACCACCACTACGTAACCATGCAGTAATGGATAAACGCTGCTGTTTAGAAAGTAATACTTCGTGCAAGACATCACTTTGAAAAATCGCCAGACGATTTGGTTGTGGTTGGATGATATGCCATTGACCATGTTTATCCTGTAGTCGTAATTGACCACCCCAATCCTCTTGCCAACTTTCATGCAAATAGAACACGGTTGAAATCATGCGGTCATTTTTTTGCTGTGGATTATCTCGATGCAAAGCATAAAACTCACCTGCGTTATAACAGGCAAAATGTGCTTCGACTTCTTTAATGCCTAAATAGAAAGCCTGATTCAACGCTTGAGATAGATGTTCTAAGGTCTGTAAATGCTGTTGTGCAATCGGTAGTTGCCCATCAATCCATAAGATATGATCACTACGGATATGGCTGACCACACCATTTTGTATGCCAGCTGCTCTAAATTCGGCAAGATGCGATGTGCATTCATGTACCAATGCCTGTACATAGTCAAGTGAGTAAACATCATCAATAAAGGCAAAGCCAAATTCATTTAGATCATCCAGTACTTGATCTAAATTCCAAGACTGAAGATTTAATGCAGGTGGGAGAGTTGTTGCTTGCATAGCACTCCAGTGACTTAGGTTCGATTACAAGGCAATTTTAGACGATCACATCAACGCTAAAGAATACTTTTTTCTTTCATGTTAAACTACCTGCTGAATTGAGGAATAATTGTCAACATGAATTACCGTCACCATTTCCATGCGGGTAACTTTGCCGATGTTATGAAGCATGTACTTTTGCTTCAACTGCTCGCTCGTTTAAATGCTAAAGATAAACCTTATCGATATATCGATACCCATGGTGGTGCAGGTAAATATGATTTATCTACGTCTGAAGCACAAAAATCAGGTGAATTCTTAACGGGTATCCATCGTTTGGTCAAGCTAGACGATTCGATTAAGCGTAATGCGCCTGAAGGCGTAAAACAATATCTTAAAATTGTTGAAGATATGCGTGCAGGTTCGGGTAAGGGCGCTTATCCAGGTTCTCCTTGGTTTGCCCTTGAAGGCATGCGTGATACTGATAAAGCAACTATATTTGAAATGCAGCGTGATGTGTTTCAGCAATTGTATTTTAATATTCGTGATAAACGTGCGGGTCTGCATGAACGTGATTTTTATGAAGGCTTGATGGGTGTAATTCCGCCTAAAGAAAAGCGTGGATTGGTCATGATTGACCCACCTTACGAAATTGAGCGTAAAGATTTCCCTCAATTGGTTGAAATACTTCAAGCTGCACATAAAAAATGGCCAACAGGTGTGTTCGCAGTTTGGTATCCAATCAAAGATCGCGCCATGATTGAACGTTTTGAAAAGAAAATGATGAAAACGGGTATTCGCCGTCAGCTCATTTGTGAAATTTGTGTATGGCCAGATGACACCCCAGTCGGATTGAATGGTTGTGGTCTTCTAGTAATTAATCCACCTTGGAAGTTCTCCGAAGATGCGGATCAAGCATTACAATGGTTATTTCCACATTTGCGCATGAGTGAGAATGGTGGACATGCAGCTGTGCGTTGGTTGGTGGGTGAATAACCCATCAATGTCAAAATATTCTCGAGGAATTGAAAATAATGACAAATTCTCTTAAACCTGATTCTGATCTGAACAAAGAAGATCATTCTTTTGACGGAATCACTTTTGAAGTAGAAGAAGAAGAACATACGCACGAAGGACAAAAAGTGAAACGCCGTGGTATTTATTTGTGGCCAAATTTAATTACAACAGCCGCACTTCTTTCTGGTTTTTATTCAATTATTGCCAGTATGAATGGAAATTTTAATCAAGCGATCTATGCCATCTTCTTGGCGGCATTGCTTGATGGCTTGGATGGTCGAGTAGCACGTGCTATTGGTGCACAAAGTGCATTTGGTGAGCAATACGATTCACTTTCTGACTTGTTGGCTTTTGGTGTCGCGCCAGCCATTTTGATGTATAGCTGGAGTTTGCATGATCTTGGACGTATCGGTTTAGCATGTTGCTTTATTTATACCGCTTGTGCTGCTTTCCGCCTAGCGCGTTTCAATGTACAAATTGGTGTGGTGGATAAGCGCTACTTTATTGGTATCGCCAGCCCACTTGCGGCAGTGACTGTTATTTCATTGGTATGGGTCGGTCGTGATTATCCATTTATCTTTGATTTAAAAGATATTGTCATTCAAGTCATTAACTCGGTTGTCATGGTTGCAGTTGGCTTGCTGATGATTTCAAACATCAAATACTATTCATTTAAACAAATGGATCGTAAGCGTGTACCTTTTGTCGTGATGTTGCCAGTGGTCTTGATTTTTGCTGCAATCACGTACAACATTCCTGTAGGGATACTGATTGTCTGTATCCTTTATGTACTTTCAGGATTTGTAACGACGTTGTTTGCCAAAAAGAATGATGCAAAAATAACAACTTAAAATACGGAGGTTCAGTATGCCAATATTGATGAATAACAATCAATTAAAGCAGCTGAACCTCAATAAGTCAGATGCTTTAACTTTTCATCCGCCCAAAGGTCTTTTTAAAATTGTCTATCAGGCGTTGATCCTGCCTAATTTGCCTGAACCTTTTCATTATTTAAATTTCATTAGCCTGATTGGACAACCCCGTATTCCGATTTGTTATAACGCGAGTGCAATTGCTACGACAGCAATTGATACCGCGACTGTTTTGGTGAGTAGTAGTGCATCAACTGTCGGGCATCTCAAAAGTTATAGTGCTAAAGAGCAGTGTCAATTAGAGCAAGACCGTTATCAGTTTTTAGATGTGGATCACATCCAAGTTGATTTCCCAAATTATTATTTTAAACGTGATGATGACGAACTCAGTTGCCAGCTTAAAGTGATTATTGGCACTGAAATAGAAAACCATTCAGCCTTGCAATGGGGGGTTGGCGATTATTGGTATGTTCGCTGTCAGTGCGAAGGTGAAATCATTTATAAAAAACAAAAATATCAAATCGAGGCGCAAGGAATTCTAAAACATGCCAGAGCGATCTATTTACCTTTTATCGCTTTTCATTTTTTTACTTATCAAATTATTCAGATCAATGCAGATTTGCAGATCATTCTGTCTGAGTTAAGAAATCAGTGGAATAACATTATTTTTTCCAGAATTGAAATTCAGTCGAATGAACAAGATTCCATACTTTATGATCATCAAGTGATTTTTGACGTCACTCGTGTTTATCCAAAAGTTCAGACACCGAATGGGCGTGAAATGTATTTGCCTCGAGAATTTATTTGGCAATATTCAGAAAAAGATAAAGTCATATTTCAACTACAAGCACAAAGTCGAGGCGATTATAAATTTGGCTTAGCTGCGGGTTATGTCGGGAGTTTTAATTATCAATTATTATGGAATAACCAGAGTTATGAGGGGTCTGGGTATTGTGAATATATTGATTGCCGACCTTTACACTGGCAAGAAAAAAATAAAACTGAACAATTAATCGACCAAATCGCACATTTTCAGTCTTATTTGTGTAAAAAATAGGCACTCGATTTAATAATTTAAATAAATTTGAATAAAGCGCTTGCACCTGCCCTGAAATGCTGTAGAATGCACATCCATCGGCGGTGATGCAGATAAAAACTTGTTGAGAAACAAGGATTTGGCTAGAAAGGTTAGATTCTTGGTTTGATTGATAAGTTTGCTAAATATCTAAATTACCTGTTGACTTTGAAGAAATTTAGAGTAATATAGCCGACCTAGCTTGATGATGACGAATCATCGAGAAGATCATTAAGAGAATAGAAGAACAACTTGTGTGGATTTTTACTGATTGATCGATCGAAAATATTTCATTGATTGAATGGTAGAAATTTCTCGAAGTTTATTTGAGCGAATTTTTAGTCAGAAAATTGATGAGCCAAGATTTGTAGCCATAAGCTACTAATGATTTTAAACTGAAGAGTTTGATCATGGCTCAGATTGAACGCTGGCGGCAGGCTTAACACATGCAAGTCGAGCGGGGAAGGGTAGCTTGCTACCTAACCTAGCGGCGGACGGGTGAGTAATGCTTAGGAATCTGCCATTTAGTGGGGGACAACATTCCGAAAGGAATGCTAATACCGCATACGTCCTACGGGAGAAAGCAGGGGATCTTCGGACCTTGCGCTAAATGATGAGCCTAAGTCGGATTAGCTAGTTGGTGGGGTAAAGGCCTACCAAGGCGACGATCTGTAGCGGGTCTGAGAGGATGATCCGCCACACTGGGACTGAGACACGGCCCAGACTCCTACGGGAGGCAGCAGTGGGGAATATTGGACAATGGGCGGAAGCCTGATCCAGCCATGCCGCGTGTGTGAAGAAGGCCTTTTGGTTGTAAAGCACTTTAAGCGAGGAGGAGGCTCTTCTAGTTAATACCTAGGATGAGTGGACGTTACTCGCAGAATAAGCACCGGCTAACTCTGTGCCAGCAGCCGCGGTAATACAGAGGGTGCGAGCGTTAATCGGATTTACTGGGCGTAAAGCGTGCGTAGGCGGCTTTTTAAGTCGGATGTGAAATCCCCGAGCTTAACTTGGGAATTGCATTCGATACTGGGAAGCTAGAGTATGGGAGAGGATGGTAGAATTCCAGGTGTAGCGGTGAAATGCGTAGAGATCTGGAGGAATACCGATGGCGAAGGCAGCCATCTGGCCTAATACTGACGCTGAGGTACGAAAGCATGGGGAGCAAACAGGATTAGATACCCTGGTAGTCCATGCCGTAAACGATGTCTACTAGCCGTTGGGGCCTTTGAGGCTTTAGTGGCGCAGCTAACGCGATAAGTAGACCGCCTGGGGAGTACGGTCGCAAGACTAAAACTCAAATGAATTGACGGGGGCCCGCACAAGCGGTGGAGCATGTGGTTTAATTCGATGCAACGCGAAGAACCTTACCTGGTCTTGACATAGTAAGAACTTTCCAGAGATGGATTGGTGCCTTCGGGAACTTACATACAGGTGCTGCATGGCTGTCGTCAGCTCGTGTCGTGAGATGTTGGGTTAAGTCCCGCAACGAGCGCAACCCTTTTCCTTATTTGCCAGCGGGTTAAGCCGGGAACTTTAAGGATACTGCCAGTGACAAACTGGAGGAAGGCGGGGACGACGTCAAGTCATCATGGCCCTTACGACCAGGGCTACACACGTGCTACAATGGTCGGTACAAAGGGTTGCTACCTAGCGATAGGATGCTAATCTCAAAAAGCCGATCGTAGTCCGGATTGGAGTCTGCAACTCGACTCCATGAAGTCGGAATCGCTAGTAATCGCGGATCAGAATGCCGCGGTGAATACGTTCCCGGGCCTTGTACACACCGCCCGTCACACCATGGGAGTTTGTTGCACCAGAAGTAGGTAGTCTAACCGCAAGGAGGACGCTTACCACGGTGTGGCCGATGACTGGGGTGAAGTCGTAACAAGGTAGCCGTAGGGGAACCTGCGGCTGGATCACCTCCTTAACGAAAGATTGACGATCGGTAAGAATCCACAACAAGTTGTTCTTCGAAGATGTATCTGAGGGTCTGTAGCTCAGTTGGTTAGAGCACACGCTTGATAAGCGTGGGGTCACAAGTTCAAGTCTTGTCAGACCCACCAAATCTGATTGCAGTAGCTTAGATTGAAAGATATGTCGTTCATTAAATGATAAGCTGGGGACTTAGCTTAGTTGGTAGAGCGCCTGCTTTGCACGCAGGAGGTCAGGAGTTCGACTCTCCTAGTCTCCACCATACATTACGAAGTAATGTAGAAAACGAAAGTTAAATTCCAAGATAGCTTATAGAAATTAATAAATAAGAAGATCGAAAGATCTTAGTTTATTAACTTCTGTGATTTATCACAGTTTACTACTCACCGACGAGGTGGTAGTTAATCATTAACAGATTAGAAAATTGAGTCTGAAATAAATTGTTCACTCAATTCATTCGAAAGAATGAAATTGAGAACTAGCAAAAACACTGAATCAAGCGTTTTGGTATATGAATTTAGATTGAAGCTGTATGGTGATTAAGTTCACAGACAACAAACCAGTAGCAATTAAGTTTGCAACGATAACACTCACTTGTATGTGTTAACGACTGTTTGGGGTTGTATAGTCAAGTAATTAAGTGCATGTGGTGGATGCCTTGGCAGTCAGAGGCGATGAAAGACGTGATAGCCTGCGAAAAGCTCCGGGGAGGCGGCAAATATCCTTTGATCCGGAGATTTCTGAATGGGGGAACCCACCCGCTATAAGGCGGGTATCATAAGCTGAATACATAGGCTTATGAAGCGAACGAGGGGAAGTGAAACATCTCAGTACCCTTAGGAAAAGAAATCAATTGAGATTCCCTTAGTAGCGGCGAGCGAACGGGGAGCAGCCCATTAAGTTGTGTGTGTTCTAGTGGAACGCTCTGGGAAGTGCGAACGTAGAGGGTGATATTCCCGTACACGAAAGGGCACACACAATGATGACGAGTAGGGCGAGGCACGTGAAACCTTGTCTGAATATGGGGGGACCATCCTCCAAGGCTAAATACTCCTGACTGACCGATAGTGAACCAGTACCGTGAGGGAAAGGCGAAAAGAACCCCTGTGAGGGGAGTGAAATAGATCCTGAAACCGCATGCATACAAGCAGTGGGAGCCGACTTGTTCGGTGACTGCGTACCTTTTGTATAATGGGTCAGCGACTTATATTCAGTAGCAAGGTTAACCGCATAGGGGAGCCGTAGAGAAATCGAGTCTTAATAGGGCGTTTAGTTGCTGGGTATAGACCCGAAACCAGGCGATCTATCCATGAGCAGGTTGAAGGTTGGGTAACACTAACTGGAGGACCGAACCCACTGTCGTTGAAAAGCCAGGGGATGACTTGTGGATAGGGGTGAAAGGCTAATCAAGCCTGGTGATAGCTGGTTCTCCCCGAAAGCTATTTAGGTAGCGCCTCGGACGAATACCATTGGGGGTAGAGCACTGTTTCGGCTAGGGGGTCATCCCGACTTACCAAACCGATGCAAACTCCGAATACCAATGAGTACTATCCGGGAGACAGACTGCGGGTGCTAACGTCCGTAGTCAAGAGGAAAACAATCCAGACCGCCAGCTAAGGCCCCAAAATCATAGTTAAGTGGGAAACGATGTGGGAAGGCATAGACAGCTAGGAGGTTGGCTTAGAAGCAGCCACCCTTTAAAGAAAGCGTAATAGCTCACTAGTCGAGTCGGCCTGCGCGGAAGATGTAACGGGGCTAAAACTATGTGCCGAAGCTGCGGATTTGACATTAGTCAAGTGGTAGGGGAGCGTTCTGTAAGCCGATGAAGGTGTATTGAGAAGTATGCTGGAGGTATCAGAAGTGCGAATGCTGACGTGAGTAACGACAAAACGGGTGAAAAACCCGTTCGCTGAAAGACCAAGGGTTCCAGTCCAACGTTAATCGGGGCTGGGTGAGTCGACCCCTAAGGCGAGGCCGAGAGGCGTAGTCGATGGGAAATTGGTTAATATTCCAATACTTCTGTGTAATGCGATGAGAGGACGGAGAAGGTTAAGTCAGCCTGGCGTTGGTTGTCCAGGTGGAAGGTTGTAGGCATGTATCTTAGGCAAATCCGGGGTACTCTATGCTGAGAACTGATAGCAAGCTGTACTTGTACAGTGAAGTGGCTGATACCATGCTTCCAGGAAAAGTCTCTAAGCTTCAGTTACACAGGAATCGTACCCGAAACCGACACAGGTGGTCAGGTCGAGTAGACCAAAGCGCTTGAGAGAACTCTGCTGAAGGAACTAGGCAAAATGGTACCGTAACTTCGGGAGAAGGTACGCTGCTGACGGTGATGGGACTTGCTCCCTGAGCTATTGGCAGCCACAGAAACCAGGCCGCTGCAACTGTTTATTAAAAACATAGCACTCTGCAAACACGAAAGTGGACGTATAGGGTGTGATGCCTGCCCGGTGCTGGAAGGTTAATTGATGGGGTTAGCGTAAGCGAAGCTCTTGATCGAAGCCCCAGTAAACGGCGGCCGTAACTATAACGGTCCTAAGGTAGCGAAATTCCTTGTCGGGTAAGTTCCGACCTGCACGAATGGCATAATGATGGCGGCGCTGTCTCCAGCAGAGGCTCAGTGAAATCGAAATCGCTGTGAAGATGCAGTGTACCCGCGGCTAGACGGAAAGACCCCGTGAACCTTTACTGCAGCTTGACATTGAACTTTGACCTTACTTGTGTAGGATAGGTGGGAGGCTTTGAAGTTGGAACGCTAGTTCCAATGGAGCCGTCCTTGAAATACCACCCTGGTAATGTTGAGGTTCTAACTCTGCCCCGTAATCCGGGGCGAGGACCATGTCTGGTGGGTAGTTTGACTGGGGCGGTCTCCTCCTAAAGAGTAACGGAGGAGTACGAAGGTGCGCTCAGCGTGGTCGGAAATCACGCGTAGAGTATAAAGGCAAAAGCGCGCTTAACTGCGAGACCCACAAGTCGAGCAGGTACGAAAGTAGGTCTTAGTGATCCGGTGGTTCTGTATGGAAGGGCCATCGCTCAACGGATAAAAGGTACTCTGGGGATAACAGGCTGATACCGCCCAAGAGTTCATATCGACGGCGGTGTTTGGCACCTCGATGTCGGCTCATCTCATCCTGGGGCTGAAGCAGGTCCCAAGGGTATGGCTGTTCGCCATTTAAAGAGGTACGCGAGCTGGGTTTAGAACGTCGTGAGACAGTTCGGTCCCTATCTACCGTGGGCGCTGGAAATTTGAGAGGATCTGCTCCTAGTACGAGAGGACCAGAGTGGACGAACCTCTGGTGTACCGGTTGTGACGCCAGTCGCATCGCCGGGTAGCTATGTTCGGAAGGGATAACCGCTGAAAGCATCTAAGCGGGAAGCCTACCTCAAGATAAGATTTCCCTAGGAATTTATTCCTCTAAAGAGCCGTTCGAGACTAGGACGTTGATAGGTTGGGTGTGGAAGCACGGTGACGTGTGAAGCTGACCAATACTAATTGCTCGTGAGGCTTGACTATACAACACCCAAACAGTTGTTGTATTCAAGATAAATTCAATACATAACTTGATTTAGTGTGAAATCTAGTTACAATACCGACTCAATTAACTAATCCGTTAATAACTCTTTCGGTACTAAGTGGCAAAAAACGTAAGACCACCCAAAACCAAAACAGTTTGCTGGCGACAATAGCAAGAGTGAACCACCTGATCCCTTCCCGAACTCAGAAGTGAAACCTCTTAGCGCTGATGGTAGTGTGGCACTTGCCATGTGAGAGTAAGTCATCGCCAGCTTTTAAATCTAAACACCCCAATCTCGAGAGAGGTTGGGGTGTTTTTTATTGTACGGAATTTTATATACTGGTTATTTTAAGGGCTTTCTAATATGACTTGGATCGTAGTACAAAGCTTTTCATTTCCGTATGAAGCTCAAATTGCCAAAACACAATTGGAAGCAGCTGAGATTCCAGCACGAATTGAAAATGAACATACCATTAATATGGATTGGCTTTACTCCAATGCTTTAGGTGGTGTGCGACTGTTAGTTCCTGAAAGCTATGCAGAAGAAGCTAAAGCATTACTTGCTCAAGATTTTAGCCAAGAATTAGAACAACAGTTTGGTGTAAATGAAAGCTGTCCTAAGTGTGGTAGTACAGATATACAACCTTATACAGAAGGTAAACGCCCCGCTTATGTGGTTTTTCTATTGCTGGGTTTTCCATTATTTTCTTATAAAAATGGAATGAAGTGTCGGCACTGCCAACATTTTTGGAGTTAATGTCGTATAGCAAATCAACAAGATTTTTTAAATCATGAATGATCTGTATATGCTCAAACTAAAATAAAAAGAGCGTTGAAGTTATGAATATTCAGAAAAATATTTTATGGGTAGATTGTACTGCGGCTGCATTTGCTGGACTGATTGTATTGTTGACTGCACAATGGTTAAGTCAACTCTATCATTTACCCAAGGGGATTATTGTTTTCGTGGGTTGCGTGAATCTCTTATACGCAATTTATTCATTTACGTTAGCCAATTATAAAAAACGCTCAATGTTCCTCATTAATATCTTAGTGGTTGCAAATAGCATATGGGTCTTGGTTTGTCTGGTTATGCTTTGGCGATTCGAGCAGGAAATGACAATCTTTGCCGTGATCCATATTGCTGGGGAGGCGGTCTTTGTTGGTGCTTTGGCTCGATTGGAATATCAATGGCGGCATCAACTTGCATTTTCATATCACCCAAGAAATAACTAAATTAAGTGGACATCATTTAACCAGCTTTGTTTAATACGGTAGAACATTATAAAAAGGACAATAAGATGGAATATAAAGGAAGCTGTCATTGTGGAAAAATCATCTTTGTTGCACAAGGTAATTTGACTGAAGCATTGTCATGTAATTGCTCGATTTGTCAGAGAAAAGGTTCTTTGTTGTGGTTCTTGCCTACAGATAAAGTTGATATTACAGTTCAGGAAGATGCTTTAGCTAGTTACCAATTTAATAAGCATGTGATTGATCATCATTTTTGTAAGATCTGTGGTATTCATCCTTATGCAACAGGTATTGATCCGAAAGGGAATAAGATGTACGCCATTAATATCAGATGTATCGAAGATTTAGATTTGGAAAACATTAAAATTAATCATTTTGATGGCCGTTCGGTTTAACACTCAAATTTAGAGAATAAAAATGACCAAGAAAAAACAGTTAGATGCTGAACAGACGATCATGTTGTTCGAGATCCTAAAAAAGCGTTTTGAAGCAAATATGCATCGGCATCACGGTTTGAATTGGGTTGATATCGAAGATCAGTTAAAACAAAAACCTGAAAAGCTATGGTCACTCAATCAAATGGAAGAGACTGGTGGAGAGCCAGATATCGTATCATTTGATTTCACACCATCGGAAATTGTCTTTTATGATTGTGCGGTAGAAACGCCAAAAGGTCGTAGAAGCCTTTGTTATGATCGTGCTGCTTTGGATGCACGTAAAGAACATAAACCCGAAAATAATGCGGTTGGGGTTGCAGAGGAGATTGGTATTGAATTGCTCACAGAAGAACAATATAGGCAGTTACAGTCGGTTGAATATTTTGATTTAAAAACCTCAAGTTGGGTAAAAACCCCAGAGGATGTGCGTAAATTGGGGGGTGCAATTTTTTGTGATAGCCGTTATGGCCGTGTTTTTACCTATCATAATGGCGCTCAATCTTATTATGCGACCCGTGGATTTCGTGGACGCTTAAAAATATAGCTCAGCTATTCTATTGCATTTTTAGACATGTTTTTTACTTTTTAATTTTGCCAAGCGCTTGCTTGGTTTTTCTGGTTTTGCTACTTTAGTGCTCATTCAATAAACAATGATCAATAATTGCTAGGAAGCAGAATATGCACCTCAATCCTTTGTACTACAGCGAGCAGCATCTTGAATTTGCCAAGAGTATTCGACGCTTTGTTGAAAAAGAAATTTCTCCTTTTATCAATGAATGGGATGAGAGTGAAACTTTTCCGCGAGAACTTTATAAAAAAGCAGCAGATATAGGTTTATTGGGACTCGGTTTTGAAGAGCAGTATGGGGGGATTGCGGGAACTGATGCATTTTATACATTGTTATCTTCGATTGAGCTCGCAAAATGTGCTTCAGGTGGCTTAGCAGCCTCTTTACTGTCGCATACCATTGGTGCGCCACCAATTCAGCACTTTGCCAACGAAGAGGTAAAAGCTCAAGTACTCCCTCAGATTTTATCGGGTGAAAAGATCTCGGCATTGGCAATTACTGAGCCAAGCGGTGGTTCAGATGTGGCTTCGCTTAAAACTAAAGCTGTACGTGACGGTGATTATTTTCTGGTGAGTGGTGAAAAGACCTTTATCACTTCGGGGATGCGAGCTGATTATTATTCAGTGGCAGTACGTACTGATCCAAATGCCAAAGGAGCAAATGGTATTTCAATGCTGCTCATCGATGCGCATAGTGCAGGAATCAGTAAAACCAAACTGGATAAGATGGGATGGTGGGCATCAGATACGGCACATCTGCATTTTGATAATGTCAAAGTGCCTGCTAACCATTTATTGGGCCCTGAGAATATGGGCTTTCTGGTGATTATGAATAACTTCAATATGGAGCGTTTTTTCCTTGCTGCCAGTAGTTATGGCTTTGCCCTGACGTGTTATGAGGAAGCATTGGATTGGGCACAGCAACGCCAAACCTTTGGTAAGCGTCTGGTTGATCATCAGGTCATGCGTCATAAATTAGTGGATATGGCCACGCGACTAACGGCAACCCGTGCTTTACTCGAAGATACCGCTTATCGCCTAGGTAAGCCTGAATTGCAGGGTAGTGAACTGATTGCCCAGATCTGTATGTTGAAGAATGTTGCTACTCAAACCATGCAATTCTGTGCCGATGCTGCGGTGCAGACACTCGGGGGTATGGGTTTTATGCGTGGCACTAAGTCTGAACGAATCTATCGTGAAGTGAAGGTGAATATGATTGGTGGTGGTGCAGAAGAAATTATGAAGGATTTAATTAGTAAGCAGTTGGGCTATTAAACTGATCGCTAGGAGCTTACCGTTTGGGTTCAACCCAATAAGCTCCTTTTCCCTCAGGATGAACTGCGATATACCAAATTGATGAATTCTGAGCATAGACCAAAAACTGGAATCCCTGATCCTGCATTTCTTTCTTTTTACTTTGAGTCACATTATTCATTTTAATTGGGATGGCACCATGACCGCTGAAATAGTTTAGGTCTGTTGGTGAAAAAGTAAAAGAGCCATGACCTCTACTTAGATCTAGGTCATTTATTTCAATAATATTTTTTGTACTGGGTGGCAAAATTGGAGGTAACCAACCGCGTTCAAACGCATGTTCAACTTTAGCATGCTGCAAATCTGTAAACTTGGTTGTCACCTTATCATCGGTACAGCCGAGAATTAGGCTGAAAAGTAAAATCAAGATTATGCGTTGCATATCTTTCGCCTAAAAAATTGGCATCAGTTTATTTTTATCTTAATGTGTCAGATATCGCAATAATTAAAATGCTTGATATTTCTTATCTGTCCAATCCGAATTTAAAATTGCCCATCGCTCATGGTCTTTCCATTCTTTTCCTCCGACGCGTAGGTACTGGCGGGAGAAGCCTTCTTTTATAAAACCTGCATTTGCGACAAGGCGAATAGAGGGTAGATTGTCTGGTTGGATATTGGCTTCTAGTCGATGTAGGTTCAGAGTTTGAAATGCTTCGTGTAAAACCTGTTGTAGCCCTTGTCGCATATAACCATGTCCTGCATAAGGATAAAACGCTTCATAACCTAAATAGGCAGAATGAAAGTGACCTCGAACGATATTGGAGATATTAAAAGTGCCGACAATGGCATGATTTTCTTTCAAGCAGACGAAATAACGATGTTCTTGTATGAGATATTGTTCAAAATCTGTTGGTAGATAGGTCCACGGTTGATGTAGTTGAATACTATTTTGGTAGGCAAGTTTGATTTCAGCTAAATCGCTGATTTGAGGCTTACGCAAATAGATCGCACTCATTTAACAGCCATTTCCCAAACCATTTCAGTCAATTCATCAATTTTGACTTTGCCTTCTGGTCTATACCACGTCACCGTCCAAGAAATCGAGCCACCGAGCAAGCGACGCCAAATAAAAGCATCATGTTTCACTTTGCCTTGAGCACGCAATTTTTCAATCACATCCAACCAGACTTGCTCATATTCATTACGCATTTTCAGAAGGTAATCTTGTTTTTCTTTAGAAAGGGCAAACCATTCATGCACCAGTACCGCCATAGCTGCACCTGTATCACCAGCAATGGAAAGTAATTCAGCTTTGATGAGATGGCGTAATTGTTGTTCAGGATCAGTTGAACGTTCAGCAGCTTCTTTTAAACGGGCAAAGTTATAGATAATAGTTTGTTCCATCACTGTCGCCAGAATTTCATCTTTACTTTTAAAGTGATGAAACAGACTACCCGATTGAATGCCAATAAATTCACCGAGTTGACGAACCGTGGTTTTGTCATAACCTTGCTTATAAAACAGATAGGCAGCACCTTGCAGTAAACGTCCACGTGGACTGTCATCAAAACAAACAATCTTGGGTATTTGCTCAATTGAGGTTGCGATCATGCCTATTCATCTATCCCGTTTAATCTAAAGTCTATTGTAACAAAAATCATTTGATGCATTGTCTTATCTTTTTATAACAAGCATTTGCTTGAGTTTGACTATTTTTGCCAATACAGCATAGCATTATGCACTTTACAAACCAAGCACTTGCTTGGTAATGTTAAGGCGTTTTTAGCAATAACAATGAGAAAGCGCATGACAACTGTCAAACAGGATGACCAGAGGGTAGTCAAAATTGGGTGTGCATCAGGATTCTGGGGCGATACCAACACCGCTGCATTTCAGTTGGTGCATCTGAGTGATATTGATTATTTGGTCTTTGATTATCTGTCAGAAATTACCATGTCGATTATGGCGAAGGCGATGATGATGGATCCAAGTCATGGTTATGCGCTGGATTTTGTCAGTCGGGTGATGTCCCCCCTGATCAATAAAATTGCTGAGAAAAAAATAAAAGTGATTAGTAATGCAGGTGGGGTGAATCCACTGGCTTGTCGTGATGCCCTACAGAAAATCATTGATGAAAAGGGCTTAAATTTAAAAGTTGCAGTGGTGTTAGGTGATGATGTATTGCCTAAGCATCCTGAATTACTCACCCAAAATGTTCAGGAAATGTTTAATGGCGATGCCTTGCCTGCACATGTGGCAAGTAGTAATGCCTATCTCGGTGCTGTTGCAATTCGTGATGCTTTAGATTTGGGTGCAGATATTGTGATTACAGGCCGTGTGGTCGATTCAGCGGTTGTGCTTGCCCCATTATTGCATGAATACAAATGGTCACTCGATGATTATGACAAGTTGGCACAAGGTTCTTTGGCAGGGCATGTGATTGAATGCGGTGCACAGTGTACAGGTGGAAACTTTACTGATTGGCGCTTGGTTCAAGGCTTTGACAATATGGGCTTTCCAATCGTAGAAGTCAGCGCTGATGCTTCATTTATTGTGACCAAGCCTCAAGGGACAGGTGGCCTTGTTTCAACTGCGACTGTAGCAGAGCAGATTGTTTATGAGATTGGCAATCCACAAGCCTATCTTTTAGCTGATGTGAGCGCTGATTTTAGTCAAGTGCATTTAGAACAGGTAGGAGAGCATCGAGTCAAAGTGACTGGTGCCACAGGCCGTGCGCCAACTCAGCAATATAAAGTCAGTGCGACTTATGCGGATGGTTATCGTGTTTTGGTTAGTTTCTTGATTGCAGGTCGTGAAGCGCCAGAAAAAGCCCAAGTGATTGCTGATGCCATTATCAATAAATGTGAACGTGTATTGGCGCTACGTTCCGTTCCTCCGTTTAGTGAAAAATCGGTTGAGATTCTAGGTATTGAAAGTACTTATGGTGCACATGCGAAAGTGAAAGATAGCCGTGAAGTGGTGGTTAAGATCGCGGTAAAGCATCTGTTTAAAGAAGCCTGTATCTTCTTTGCTTCTGAGATTGCCCAAGCTTCAACAGGCATGGCACCTGCATTGGCAGGAATTGTCGGAGGGCGTCCTAAAGCATCGGCTGTGGTGAAATTATTTTCATTCTTGATTGATAAAGATCAATTAAAGCTAGAAGTCGACTTTGCAGGACAGCGTTATCCCGTTCAGATCCCCTTCGAACAAGCTTCACAGGATTATGTGCAGCATCCCGTTGGTGAAGTAGCCGCGTATCAAGGCGATGAGGTTGAAGTCTCTTTGATAGACGTAGCACATGCACGCAGTGGCGATAAGGGAAATCATAGCAATATCGGGGTGATTGCACGTAAAGCTGAATATTTACCGTGGATTCGTGCCTCATTAACCGAAGCCAATGTTGCAGCATATATGCAGCATGTTCTTGATCCTGAGAAATCCAAAGTCATTCGTTATGAATTGCCTGAGATGCATGCACTGAATTTTATGTTGGAAAATGCATTAGGTGGTGGTGGTATTGCCAGCTTGCGAATTGATCCACAAGGTAAGGCTTTTGCACAGCAATTATTGGATATGCCAGTGAAAGTACCAGCACAACTGTTAGAAAAATATTAAGGATATAAACATGGGTTATCAATCAATTTTCAGGGCAGATGCATTTGCTGACAAAGTCATTATCGTCACAGGTGGGGGTTCTGGTATTGGCCGTTGTACTGCACATGAGCTTGCTTCTTTAGGTGCGCAAGTGGTAATCACGGGACGAAAAGTAGAAAAATTGGAAAAGGTTAGCCAAGAAATTTTGGAAGATGGTGGCAACGTCCATTTCATTGTTTGTGATAACCGTGATGAAGAACAAGTCAAAAGCATGATTGCGGAAGTGCTTGAAAAATTTGGCAAGCTCGATGGTTTAGTCAATAACGCAGGTGGACAATTTCCTTCTGCATTAGAGAATATTTCTGCCAATGGTTTTGATGCCGTGGTCCGTAATAACCTACATTCAACCTTTTATTTGATGCGTGAAGCCTTTAACCAGTGGATGGCAAAGCATGGTGGTAGCATTGTTAATATGACTGCCGATATGTGGGGTGGTATGCCGGGCATGGGCCATTCAGGTGCAGCACGTTCGGGTGTTGATAACCTGACCAAAACTGCTTCAGTAGAATGGGGTAAATCTGGGGTACGCGTTAATGCAGTTGCACCGGGCTGGATTATTTCTTCGGGCATGGATAACTATAGTGGTGATTTTGCCAAAGTAATCATTCCAAGTTTAGCGAGTAATGTGCCATTAAAACGAATGGGTACCGAGTCAGAAATTTCCTCAGCCATCTGCTATTTACTTTCGGATGCAGCGGCTTTTGTTTCAGGTGTAACGTTACGTATTGATGGGGCGGCATCCCAAGGGACGCGTATGTATCCGCTAGCTGATGCAACCAACAATGATGCTTTTAATGGTTTCCATCGTGCTTTTATCCCTGATATTTTTAAAAATAACGGTGATGGAGAATAAACATGAGTATTCTTCAATCTGAAATTGCAGTGGGTAGTGAACAATATGAGCAAAATCGAGAGGCGTTATTAACCCAGTTGGCTGAAGTTCGGGCGGTGCAGCAAAAAAGTATTGATAAGTCCTATGCAGCAAAACCTAAGTTCGATAAGAAAGGCAAAATCTTGCCACATGAACGTATTCGTTTACTGTTAGATGCGGATTCACCTTTTATCGAGCTGTGCGGCTTAGTTGGCTACAACATGCATGATGATAAAGATGGTTCCGAAGCAGGTGGTGGCATTATTGCTGGCATTGGTTTTGTTAATGGTGTACGTGCACTGGTTTCTGCCAGTAACAGCGCCATCAAAGGTGGCACCATGTCCCCAATGGGCGTACATAAAACGCTACGTCTGCAAAAGATCGCCTTAGAACAAAAGTTGCCGATGGTGACCTTAACTGAAAGTGGCGGTGCAAACCTGAACTATGCGGCGGAGGTATTTACCTATGGTGGTATGACTTTTGCCAATCAGGCGCGCTTATCTGCGGCAGGGATTCCGCAAGTTGCAGTAGTACATGGTAATGCAACTGCTGGCGGTGCTTATCAACCGGGTTTGTCTGACTATGTGATTGCAGTACGCAAACAAACTGAAATGTTGTTGGCTGGCCCACCGTTATTATTGGCAGCAACAGGGGAAGTGGCGACTGCGGAAGAACTAGGTGGTGCAGAAATGCATACTCAAGTTTCAGGTGTGGCGGAATATTTAGCTGAAAATGATGCAGATGGTATTCGCTTAGCGCGTGAGATTTTCGAGCATCTGAATTGGAAAGAACAGACCACTCATTCGAATCATGATTATAAAGAACCGCGTTATTCAGCGGAGGAGTTGTTGGGCATTATCCCGCAAGATCCAAAACAACCTTTTGATATGAAAGATATCATTGCCCGGATTATTGATGATTCAGATTTTCTAGAATTTAAACAGGAATATGATGCTTTAACCGTATGTGGCTGGGCGAAAATGGGTGGTTTACATATTGGCATCATTACTAATAATGGGCCGATTACACCTCAAGGGGCAGTGAAAGCAGCGCAGTTTATTCATCTGTGTGAGCAGACCCAACGACCGCTGTTATTTCTGCATAACACCACAGGTTTTATGGTCGGAACCGATGCAGAGCAGAACGGGATTATTAAACATGGTTCCAAGCTGATCCAAGCAGTTGCCAATGCAACTGTGCCCAAGATTTCGATTGTGGTGGCAGGCTCTTATGGTGCAGGTAACTATGCAATGTGTGGTCGCAGTTTGTCCCCACAATTTATCTTTGCATGGCCAAACTCACATGTAGCAGTGATGGGTGCTGCGCAAGCAGGCAAAGTCTTGCGTATTGTAGCTGAGGGTAAACAAAAAGCCTCGGGGATGGAGCCGAATCCACAGATGTTGGATTTCTTGGAACAAAGTACGGCAATGAAATTGGAACAGCAGTCGACGGCTTTATTCAATACCGCAATGCTGCATGATGATGGCATCATCGATCCAAGAGATACCCGTAAGGTATTGATATTTTTATTACAAACCATTTATGAAGCACAGCAACGTGAGTTAAATCCAACACGATTTGGTGTGTCGAGATTTTAATTTTTAACACCCTCATCCTAGCCTTCTCCCTGAGGGAGAAGGGATCCCCTCACCCTTTTGGGGAGAGGGTTGGGGAGAGGGGGGAAACAATTTTTAAGGAACAAAAACAATGAAATTTACTGCAGAACATGATGCTTTACGCCGTACCACACGTCAGTTTGTTGAAAACGAATTAAATCCATTTATCCCCGAATGGGAAGAAGCGGGCCGTTTTCCGATTCATGACGTATTTAAGAAAATGGGAGACTTGGGTTTATTGGGGATTTGTAAGCCTGAAGAAAATGGTGGTTTAGGACTCGACTATTCGTACAACCTTGTGGTGGCAGAAGAGTTAGGCCGTGCCGCTTGTGGTGGTGTACCACTGGCGATTGGTGTACAGACTGATATGGCAACACCTGCACTGGCACGCTTTGGCAGCAAAGAGTTGCGAGATGAATTTCTAAACCCTGCGATTCGTGGTGAATATGTCGCGTCGATTGCGGTCTCGGAAGTGCATGCCGGTTCTGACGTGGCAGCCATCAAAACCACAGCAAAAAAAGATGGTGATGATTATGTGATTAACGGCAGCAAGATGTGGATCACCAACTCATTGCAAGCCGATTTCTTTTGTTTGCTTGCCAATACCTCTGATGACAAACCACATGTCAATAAATCCATGATTATTGTTCCTGCCAAGACAGTAGGGATCAGCTTCTCAGAACCCTTAAATAAGTTGGGGATGCGCTCAACCACCACGGCTCAGGTCTACTTCGATAATGTGCGTGTGCCACAACGCAACTTGGTTGGGGTGGAAGGCATGGGCTTTATGATGCAAATGATGCAGTTCCAAGAAGAACGCATGTGGGCTTGTATAAATGCGGTGGGGGGCATGGAAAAAGTCATTCAGCAAACCATTGACTACACCAGAGAACGCACCACGTTTGGTCAACCTTTAATTCATAACCAGTATGTACATTTTCGTTTTGCTGAACTCATGACAGAAGTTGCAGCATTAAAAGCCTTAACCCTTCAAGCCTGTGAACAGCATATTGCGGGTGAAGATGTCACTTTAATGGCCTCAATGGCGAAGCTGAAAGCAGGACGCTTAAGCCGTGAAGTGGCAGACAGTTGCCTGCAATATTGGGGTGGTAATGGCTTTATGTGGGATAACCCAGCATCACAATTGTTCCGTGATGGACGTCTAGGTTCGATTGGTGGCGGTGCAGATGAAATTATGTTGGGGATCATTTGTAAGCTCACTGATATTTTGCCGAAAAAACAGAAAAAATAGGAGCAGAAGCATGACAGTTGCAACTTCTCTTGCAGGCTTAGTGTTAGATGACAGCATTCGGTTAGAGCAGCAAGGTGGCATTTTAACGCTATGGCTAAATCGTCCTGAAAGCCGTAATGCCATGAGTTTAAAAATGGTCACTGCCATTCAACAGGTGTTTAGCCAGATAGTTGATGATCTATCCATTCGTGCAGTGATTTTACGCGGTCAAGGCGGGCATTTCTGTGCTGGTGGTGATATCAAGGATATGGCGGGATTAAGAGTTGAAGCAGCCAATACAGATAGCTTACAGCCCTATGTCGATTTTAACCGTCGTTTTGGTGCCATGATTGAACAAGTCGATCAGGCTCCCCAAACCGTGGTTGTTGTTTTAGAAGGTGCTGTACTCGGTGGTGGTTTTGGTCTGGCCTGTGTGTCAGATATCGCGATTAGCCGTGATACAGCTCAGTTTGGCCTACCTGAAACAGGCTTAGGTATTTTGCCTGCACAGATTGCGCCTTTTGTGGTGAAGCGGATTGGTCTGACCCAAGCCCGTCGTTTGGCGTTATTGGGTTTACGTTTTGACGGCAAGACGGCTTTGGATTTGGGTGTTGTTCACCAAATTGCACAAGATGATATTGAGATTAAACAACAGCTTACAGAGATCATTCAGCAGATTAAACGTGCTGCACCATTGGCTTCCCGTACCACCAAAGCTTTATTGCATCGGACACTGAATGAGCCTTTAGAGCAGCTTCTGGATGATGCGGCACAACAGTTTGCTCAGGCTGTCGGTGGTGCAGAAGGACAAGAAGGCACCATGGCTTTTATTCAAAAACGTAATCCGAGTTGGTTTGACTGAAATTTCCCTAATCCCTGTTTAAAAAGAAGGGCGTTTATCCTTTAGATGGGGGGATGGGGAATTTAATAATAGAGATGAAACAATGAGTTTTTCAAAAGTCTTAGTGGCAAACCGTGGTGAAATTGCTGTTCGTGTGATGCAAACAGCCAAAGCAATGGGCTATCAAACGGTTGCGGTGTATTCAGATGCAGATGCCAATGCCCGTCATGTACAGCTTGCAGATGAAGCGGTTTATATCGGTGCATCTAAAGTTTCAGAATCCTATTTATCCATTGCCAATATTATTGCAGCCTGCAAAAAGACAGGTGCGGATGCTGTACATCCAGGTTATGGTTTCTTGTCTGAAAATACTGACTTTGCTCAGGCTTGTCTTGATCATGGCATCACTTTTATTGGGCCGACCGCTGCTGCCATCGAGCTAATGGGCAGTAAGCGTCTTTCTAAAATTGCCATGATCCAAGCAGGCGTACCGTGTGTGCCTGGTTATGAAGGCGATCAGCAAGACCTTGATTATCTAGCACAACAAGCTGAGAAGATTGGCTATCCTTTAATGGTCAAAGCTTCGGCAGGTGGTGGTGGGCGAGGCATGCGTCTAGTCCAAGATGCTACTGATGTATTAGAGGCATTAAAAACAGCACGTTCGGAAGCAGAAAATGCCTTTGGTTCGGGGGAGCTGATCTTAGAGAAAGCGGTGATTGCCCCAAGGCATGTCGAGATTCAGGTCTTTGGGGATACGCATGGTCATTATGTGTATTTATTTGAGCGGGATTGTTCGATCCAACGCCGTCATCAAAAGGTGGTCGAAGAAGCACCTTGTCCAGTGATGACACCTGAACTACGTCAGAAAATGGGTGAAGCAGCTGTTGCGGCAGCACAGGCGTGTGATTATGTGGGTGCAGGTACGGTCGAGTTTCTGCTGGATCAATCGGGTGAGTTCTATTTCTTGGAAATGAATACGCGTTTACAAGTCGAACATCCAGTCACAGAAATGATCACAGGCTTGGATTTGGTGGAATGGCAATTGCGTGTTGCCAATGGCGAAACCCTGCCTTTACAACAACATGAGTTGACCTTAAAGGGACATGCGATCGAAGTCCGTTTATATGCAGAAGATCCACGTCAGGACTTTCTGCCACAAACAGGCAAAGTACTGCGTTGGCAAGCAGCGGGTGCTGATGGCACTCTACAGAATGTCCGTATTGATCATGGCATGCTAGAACACGGTGAAATCAGTCCGTTCTATGATCCGATGGTGGCCAAAGTGATTGCCTATGGCAAGACCCGTCAGGATGCGATTCGCCTGCTTGCCAAAGCGGTTGATGATTGTGTATTGCTAGGTGTGAATAGCAATAAGCAGTTTCTTGTCAATTTATTGCGCCATCCGATCATTGTGGCTGGGGATACCAACACCGCATTTATTCAACAGCACTTCCAAGAGGATATCAGCCTGCACCAGCAAGTTTTGCCGCTTGAGACTTTAGCCGTGGCAGCAGCACTATTTACCCAGAAAAATCAGAAACAAGTGGCTTGGCAAACGGGTATAGGTATGCCGTTCCCGCTGAAACTGAAATATGCCGATCAGCAGATCTTGCTACATGTACAAAATGATCCGCAGCAGGTCAAAGTAGAGTTTTGTGATCAACAAGCGACAATCAAGATTGTAAGCATCAGTGATGTGCAGATTGTTTATAGCTGTGAGGGTGTTCGACGCAAGCTCGCCTATGTCTTTGATCAAGATCAGCTGTATTTAGATGTAGCTAATGGTAATGTGCTGATTGAAAATACTACCTATGCAGCACCAGAAGCGGCAGAGGTGGTAGGTGATGGTAAAATTCGTGCGCCAATGGACGGTGCGATTGTGAATTTGCTGGTCAATGTCGGAGATTCAGTAACAAAAGGACAAACCCTATTGGTGCTTGAGGCGATGAAGATTCAGCAACAAATCAAATCCGATGTCGATGGTGTTGTCGAGGAGTTGATTGGTCAAGTCGGGCAGCAGGTGAAAAAACGTCAATTGTTGTTGAACCTCAGCACGACTTGAAGGCAATACAAGAGATTAAAGAGCGAGGTGTTATGCCTCGCTTTTTAGTAAGTGCAGCACCGCATCTAAAGAATGCTCTGAGTTACCCTGTAATTCCTGTGTTGCAAACTCAGCTAAGGCTTGTTCATGTGCCAACAAATACTGGAGAAAATCCAGAGAGTTGGTATCTGCGTGTTGCTGCATCCGTTCAAAAGTTGCCATAAACGGTTGAGTACCCTGTTTAAGCAAATGCATGGACACTTTCCACGGCAGTTTGGCCATCGCAATGCCTGATGCCTTGGCTTGTAACTTAATATGCAAACGAATTGTGGCTGTTTGACCTTGTTGGGTTAAGAACTGCTGTAACTTGCGTAGGGTTTGGGTTTCCAGTTTGGCCAGCGTTTGCCATTTTTGTTGCTGCTCAATTGAGCGTGCATGTTTGGCTGCATTTAAAAAAATCAATTCACCCAATATTTCTGATTCAAGTGCGGTGTTGAGGTCTTGTTGATATTGTGGATAGTGCATTGCCGATTTCCTTCAATTTATGCGTCTTATTAATTTTTTCTAGCGAATGGCCACCGTATTTGTTTGAGATAAGTTTTCGGTAGCGCAGTCCTTAATCCGACTTGCCCAGCTTTTACGGATTTGCTTTCATAGTAATATGTCCCAAACAGATGATCCCAGATCATCCAGAATTCGCCAAAGTTTTTACGACCAAAACCATATTTATGATGCCAGCGATGGACTTCAGCAACCCCTAATAAATGTCTAAACACACCTACAGAATAATCCAGATTGGCATGCTGGAAAGCCAAATGAATTGCAGTTAATCCCATCCATGTCCCAATCAGATTGGCGGGTGCACCGATTAAGGTAATACAGATAATTCCAGGCGCCGCGAGTAGAATGGCACTTAATGGATGACGACGTTCACCATTGAGCCAGTATAATCGTTCAGAACTGTGATGAAGGGCGTGCAATTTCCATAGAAAGCGTTTTTGATGACTTAAGTAATGCATCAGCCATAATCCAAAATCAATGACTAGACCGACAATCAGTAATTGTAGCCAGATTGGTAGAGAGGCTGGCCAAAAGCTAGGAATATGAATCAGCTGCCGAAATAAGGTAATGCATTCAGCAGTCATAAAAATCATGATGATACTAAAACTGGCATGCAGAATATCAACAACCGTATCTTCATGATCGGTTAACCACGTTTGTTCATAAGGTTGAACCTGTTCAAGCAGGGCAACCGCTCCAATCGCAATGGCTGCGATTAAAGGCACATAAGGCCAATAGGCAAGTTCACCTGCTGCAACAGGTAATAAAAAAAACACGCTAAGCCCCATCAACAGGGGATAACAGGTATAGCGAATGAGATACTGGATTGGCTTAGGCATGGTGTATTGTTCCAAAAGAGTGAACAGTCACTATGCCTGTGGGGTTGCAGTATTGAATTGAACAAAACAGCTATTTAGTCAATAAAGAAAATTTGCCCCTGCATTTGGCTCAATTCAGATGGTCGAACTCCTAATAGCTCAACAAAAGTTCGTGTGAAATGTGCCTGATCAGCAAAATCAGCTTGATGAGCTGTATCTGTTAATGCGAGTCCTTTTTGCATTTGAGTTAATCCACAAATAAGGCGTAACCATTTGCGATAGCTGCGTAAAGGTAGTCCTGCCTGTTCACGAAACCAGTGTGAAAAACGACTTTCAGATAAACCTACAATTTTTGCTAGATATTGACGATCAGGAATATTGGCTTGCAAGATGCCCTGATAAAGCAATTCTAGAATATGTTCAATTTTCTGGGGATTACCATGGGGAGCCGAATTGCTCAGCTGTGTATTTTTTAAGAAATGGGCTAAGCCATGATTGAGAGGCATCTTAGAGCTAAAGCTGTGTTGCAATTGTTGTTGTAGATCGATTGATACTTCACATACCTGTGTAGGCACATGAAATTCTAGATTGAACTTGGCTGTGAGTGCATGACAGGTATCAATGTAAAGCGACAGATAGTCGCCAGTTATAAGTTGATGCTTTAGCTTGGCGGGAATGAATAAAGTCGGTGCTTGATAAAGTTGACCATCAGCAATCACTTGCACGGGTTGATCTGCATTCAATGATATGGTGATTTGATGCGCATAGTGGTGGTGAGGGTGATTATTTCCTGATTGTCCAAGAAAAGCGCCAATCCCCAAAGCAATTGCTGCTTGACCACTCCAACCAACGTTATCATTTTTTAAGCTGTTCATGCCAAATCATCATCTTAAAATGATTGAATGGCTTATTTAGCGGGAAGGAATGTTCTTTGTCAAATAAGTGAACGGATGATTTTCAAAGTAGCATTCTTATTTACAGCCGACACATTGTTTGCCTAAATGGTCGACTGATTCGTTATTGAAGGTTAGTAAAAGATCTTCAGCAATATCCATGTTGATGAGCAATTAAGAAAACATTTTTAAACGTAGACTTTCTAAACGGCTTTGATATTGCTTTTGCCATTCTTCATTTGAGAGTTGTGCTTTTAACGGCTCCATCTCCTGTTGTAACTGCTGTACGGCCTGTTGATATTGATTGACCTGTTGCTGCTGTTGAACTTCACGTTGTTCACGCTGTTGTACGTCTTGGCGTTGCTGCTCAGTCAGATAACGCTGTTGTAACATCTGTTTTAAGCGCTGTGTTTCAGCAGGGCTGTACTGTCCTTGATTAATTAAACCGAGTGCTTGTTCATAAAGCCCCATTTTATTTTCTTGTTGAGTTGCATCAGGGTACTGTTTTTGTAGCTGCTCAAATGCTTTTAAGCGTTGTTCAGCACTAAGTTTTTGATTCTGCGCTAAATCATTGTAGGCAAACCGATAATCTGCATAGCCTCGTTCTTGCCCAAAGCCCAGCATCGCTTCGGCTTGTCCCAAGGTTTGTTCTCTTAGCTTCCACACGGCATCAAAGCGTTCTTTTGGAGATAACGACGTCGATAACACCGTGTTTTGCATGCGTTGTTCATATTGCGGCATACGTTTTATTAGATTTTCCACCAAATGTGCAAAGTTTTGATCTGGGTAATTAGCTAAAGCTTTTGCTAAAGCGGCATTACAGTCGGATACAGGGCAGTTGGCTTTAAAATTATTGAGAAACTCGGTGATATTTCCAGGTTGCTGCTGTAACATTTTTAATTGCTTGAATAGCGAGTTTTGGAAAACTTCATCCTTGGTTTTGTTTGGCATGCCTTCATTACTCACCTGTGTTGATGAATCTTGAGATGATGCAGTGGATTTGGTGTGCTGAATTGCAGCGGAAGAGGCAGTGCTCTTCCAAACTACAATCCCAACCAAGACCACGACAACAATAATAATTGTTAGCAATAGTCTTTTATTCATACCGAATTCCGTTTATGGACCATAATTAAATTGCCCCATCACAGGGAAGTGATCAGAAAGATCCCAAGTCATATACAGTGGATCAGCTGTGGTACGTAAGATGCGAACATCGTTACGAGACTGAGTCGGTTGACGGTGGTTGTTTGAAGCCACGACATAATCTAGATATTCCACTGTTGCACCACCTGAACCTGCTGCTCCAGCCAACTTATTCACGCGTGGGTCAAAGGTAGATTCAGTATAGCCTGTGCTCGGTGCAGCTGTCGCATTCAGATTGGTCAACATGTCTTGATAATCTTGCGGCCATAACAGTTTATTGACATTGAAATCACCGCCCATGAGTACCGCATCAAAACTTGGAATATTTTGTTGATTCACCAATTGGCGAATTTGCTTGAACTGGACCTGACGCAATGCTCGTGCAGCATCGGTATCAAAAGAGGCTGTATGCGTAGAGGTAACGTGATAAGCCTTACCATTCTTAATGATTTCAGCGTACAACACGCCTTTATCCGCAAAACAATCCGTTCCGGTACAATCTGGATAAATCAATTGTGCTGTTTTGACGATTGGATAACGGCTCACAATCACCAATCCACTATCAAATAAGTTGTAGCCCGAACCCACTGGAATATGCGTTTGATATGGGTACTGTTGAGCCAGTTGATTTAGCATACCTGTACGTGATGAAGCAAAGGCTTCTTGCATCATAATCACATCATAACCGTTTAAATGATTCGGTAATTCAGCTAAGCGCTCGCTGATTTTACTAGCCACCATTGGCAGAGCATAAATATTATAAGTCAGTACTTTTAACTCATCGGCACTGGCTGAGACAGGCTCTTGAAGTGTGTTTTGATGAATAGTGTAGTGGAAATCATCATAACCACCAGTGTATTCAGCTTTCACCGCTGCTTGTGCAGATAAACCAGCATAAGTTGTGCTAATGCGGTGTACATCACGATCTGAATACCAAGGTGATGTTGTGGTCGCCGTTTGAATACCATGTTTAATATTGCTGCCCGACCAAGTTCCGGTCATGGTCTGTTTTAAAGTGACTTGTGAATTACCGCTGCTGAGAACGGTATCAAAGTTATAAGTTTTACCGGATTTGATCCCCGTATAACGGTTGATACGTAACACCCGTTTGGTTTCGTAGGGGGCTAGTTGAGTCGCTTCCTGCGCCCATTCATTGCCTTGCTGTAAGCTTGCCCCAGTTTGATTGACTTGTATTGATACAGTTTGTGGCGTGGTATTGGTCACGAACACGTAGGAATCAGCCAATGTATGTTGGGTAGAAAAACCACTGATTAAGAGCGCGACCCCTGCGCCTAGTTTTAAGCTCTTCAGCTTCATCTTTATCTCTCCATAGTGCTTAATAATGTTTGAACAAATACAACCGCTCATTATTAAAATTATTCATTTGTGAAAATTTTATGATGATTATTTGTTCGAAAATTATAATAATGAAAAAATATTGCTAAATCATTTAAATTAATGACCATTCATCTGATGTTTTTAAAAACAATATTTTATTCTAAATTTTTGACTTATTTAGGAGATTTTTAACAAATAGATGCAGTTAATTAGTGAAATTTAGAAATGAGAGTGATTCAGAAATGAAAATTGAAAAGTACAGTATTATTATAGACGTTATAAATGACAAAATCTGACAGACTTGCTAGGTCTGTCAGATTTTTGATGAGAAAAAGATTAAGCTTGGTCTGCGTCGACGATTGCACTGCTGGCTTGTTTTAAGCTATATAAAAGCTGTCCTAACAAGACATCTTTATTGCTTAGCGTTACCATCACCATCGGGTGATGTGGGGCTGGAATAGAGGTCAAAATCGCTTTGCCATTTTCAGCATCCAAAGTAATACTTTGACATCCCGTCAGCTGGATTTCATTAAGGAAAGCGGTGACCATGGCCAAGATTGAACTACTCACAGCCGCAAGTTTAGTGCTGTTATATGGGTTCTTCTTGTAAATCGAGGCCAACTCGAATCCATCGGTAGAGCAGAGCATAATATAATCCACCCCTCGGATGTTGGTTAAAACATCATTGGCCTGCGCTTTAGCAAATTGAATTAGCTCTTTGGGAGCAGTACGTTGCTGACTGGGAATACTGAACATAATTCTTCTCTTTATAAAGTAATTAATTTGTTGCTTTTAAATTGACTTCTAATGCTGCAATGAGCGATTCAATCATCAGCAAGATATGTTCTTGTTTACGTGCATCAATGAAAAATAAAGGATATTGATAGTCGTTTTGGATTAACCATTCACGATAAATAGTGGTCGGTTGTCCTTTATGTTCATCGACATGGGTAATGCCAATGGAAATATTTTTAGTATAGTCTTTGAAGGTATCCAAGTACCCTTCAAGTTCTTCGATTGGTACCTTACTGTTGTGATCCACCAGTAAAATTACCCCCAAAGCACCTTGGCAAATCACAGGCCAGATAAAATCAAAGCGGGATTGTCCAGGTGTGCCATATAAGCCAATTTTTACACCGTCATCTAATGTAATCTCGCCATAATCAATGCCAACGGTAGTTTGCATTTTATTATGGGCCTGACTATCTGTATTGAATGCTTCGGTTGCGAGGACAGGGATTTCTGAAAGCGATTTAATTGCTTCCGTTTTTCCTGCGCCCATGCTTCCTGCAAAAACAATTTTATATTGTTGGAGAATCATATCAATCCTTAAAGCCCAAAGCGGCGTCTAACCTTGCCGAAAAATTTATTTAAAAAGCCTTGTTGTTCAGTGGTTTGCTCAGAATTTTCTGTTCGTAAATAATGACTTTCTGAAGCTGGGATAATGCCGCCGTTGTCCGAAATAATGCAGGCAGCGATAAATTGTTGAACCGTTTGAATAGGGAGTTTTAATTGTGTTGCAACTTGATACAGCTGAGCTCCTTGTATGAAGCAAGCAGAAAGCAATAAGGCCGTTTTACGGTCAGTGCTTTGGGCTGGCTGAGGCCAATATTCAATTTTATAGTACTCATTTTCATTCGGGGCTAAGCGCTGGAACTCCAGCGAATGCCAAAATAAGTTCCATAACCAATCTTGCAAGTTATATTCAACTTTTCGAGAGACTTTCGTGAAGTTCGAAGTCGTAGCGAACTCATACTTAAAGCTATGATTGGTTTGTGTTTGTGTACGGGTTGGCTCTAACCAGGCAATTTGGCTACGGGTATCGATAATGGCCAAAGTCCCGTGATCATCAAATAAATGAAGACGGGCATTATCAGGATTTAACATATCGGTTAAATACTTTTCATTAATTGCATTGTGCGTAGAAACGGTTTCAGTCTTGGGTTGTTGTGCTTGTTGATAAGTGAGATAACTTAAAAGGCGAAGATGAATCCAGTCTTTTAATGCATCCGTATGTTGGAACGGTAAATAAAGTGTATTGTGTTCTTCTATATGGTGTGAGCCTTCTCCTTTTGAAACTTTTAAGCAGGGAAGTTGTTTTTGTTCTAAAATACGTTGAATGCCTTCAGTTTCAAAAAAATTTTCATTTATTAATAATAAGTCTATATTTGGATCGGCAATGTTGATCCAGTTAATGCCAAATTCATGAGGTATTGTTTTTCTAAGTTCTATTTTTAATTCATCTGAAACTTTTAAACTTATACCTGAAATTGCGATATTAATGCAATGTCCATTCATAGTATCACTTTAATATTTTGTAAAATATTGGACTGCACAAAATTAGTCTAATACTAAAGACTAATAATAGACCTCTTGTATATTTTATTATACTTTATAGTAAATAAAATATAAGGAATACACAAGAAGTCTAATATATTACATAAACTGAAATTTTGAATTAAGCGAAGTCTAATTCTTTTTCAAATGTTTTTAATTCATGGCGAGCCATCGCGAGGTTAGATTTAGTACGATCTAATACGAGATAGAGGAATAAATTGCCATTGCTTTCAAGTGGACGAATTAAGTGGTATGCCTTACCAAGTGTGATCAGGATATCTTCAATATCATCATTAAGTTTAAGTGAGTTTGCAACACGGCGTTTTGCTCGAACAACTTCGGTGTTACCCGCTGCTGCTAGTTCTAAGTCGATTGCGCCCCCACCTTGAGTTGCTAGCGCTAAACCACTTTCAGTGTCTACTAACGCTGCCGCAACGAATCCATCAATATTTGTTAAGCTTTCTAATGAAATTTTAGCCATGATTTTATCTCTACTAATTACATCTTTGTTTATGAATTTATATTCGCCACTTCTGTTTTATGATTAGTTTTCAAAAGCAGTTAATCTCATTATAGGAAACTCTTTTATTAAATCAATCATGCTTTAAAATAATTGAAATCACAGGAGTGCTAATAATTGACAATTTTTGTCAAATAAACAATTAAAAATATTAATTGAGGATAATAAATGGTTTTTATTGTGATTTTATTCACATTAATATAGGGATTTAAATGCACTCTTTGATTGTAAATAAATGTAAATAAATTTTTTTAATATGGGTAAATTGATATTTTAAATAAAATTAAATTAATGTTAAGTCTATGATAAAGAAAGCAATCGTACTTTCCTTATCATTTTAGAGGAGGATTAAACTGAAATGAGTTGGCAATATGAGCAATACAAAAAGATCAAAATGACCAATGCTACGAAAGGCGAAACTATATAGGCCCATGTTGGGATTTCTGGAGTTTCCACTTCAATAGCAGGCTCGTGGTCATGCGCAAGAGGTTGTGCCTGATGAACCATTTGATTAAATTCTTGCATAGTCGCTTCAAGCGATACTTCTTGCTGAATAACTGGCTTGGAGCCAAGTAATTCGGTGAGTTGATTGGTTGACCAAACCCAGTCTTCTGCTTGTCCAGATAAATGTTCAATCTGACCCAATAAAAGTTCTGTGAGTCCTGTCTGCCCAAAACTACCAGTCTGATCAAGCTGCTTCAATTCCGTTAATTGTAAGGCCAGAACATCTGAGAGGTTTTTTTCCAATTCAGTTGCTTTAAGGGTCGATTGGTTATGGGCTGAAGTAGTGAGATGGCGAGCAATCTCTTGAATATACAGTGGATCGGCTGTATGAACTTCTTGATAGAGTTTCTGCGGATTTTGTTTCCACAGACTAATGAGTTGTCCAAGAGCCAACACGTTTACTTCATCAATATATGTTTGTTTTTCTTTAGGAGAATATTGTCCAAAAAGTTGTGGTTTTTGAATTTTAATTTGTTCAGAAAAATATTGAACTAAGTCAAATGCCATCGTGACGATCCTCGCTTAATCTAAAATTCTTAGTGAAGGTTTCTTTTTCGTTGGTTCAGTTTCTTGCTTTGTTTCATTGATTGGTGCAGCTGTCGACTCTTCAATTTCTGCGTATTCAGAAGGATCGAAAAACAGGCCTTGACCATTTTCTCTTGCATAAATACCTAAGACAGCGCGAATCGGCACATAAATTTCTTTTGCAACGCCTCCGAAACGAGCAGAGAAGGTAATCGCCTCATTACTCATATGCAGCTGATGAATTGCATGAGGGGCAAGATTCAAGACAATCTGACCATCCTTCACAAATTGTAGGGGAACATCAGTATGGGGTTGCGTTGCATCAACCAATAAATAAGGAGTGAGTTGGTTATCGCAAATCCATTCATAAATGGCACGAGCAAGATATGGGCGTGTAGGCGTAAAAGTTATTTGCTCAGACATAATTGAAAAACTTATTAAATCGTAGAAATCAATTCATTGTAGCTGTTTTTTTCTTGAGCTGTCATCGATTTAATGAAAGATGGTCGGCTAAAGATACGATGGCAATACAAGAATATAGGTCGACAGTGTTGTGCAGGTAGTTCAATTCCCATACTTTTTAGACGTAAGAAGATTGGAGCGAGCATACAATCTAAGATTGAAAAGGTTTCTGACATAAAAAATGGAAAATGCTGAAATAAGGGGGTGAGCGAAATTAGGGTATCCCGAAGTTCTTTTTGTGCTTTTTGCTTTTGTTGCGGGTTTACCGTATCTGCATGTCTCAACATATGGTCGGCAAGTTTGAACCAATCTTGTTCAAAGCGCCAAATATATTGCCGTTGCTCGGCACGTGCCATTGGTGCATCAGCATAGAGCTTATTTTGGCGATATCGATCATCCAAATATTCTGCAATGACATTGGCTGAAAATAGTTTTAGGTTTTGCTCAATCAGCATCGGAAGCTGATTATAAGGATTAAGATCTGCTAGATCCTCATCTTCATGGTCTGTGATAATCAGTTGATATTTGATCTGTTTTTCAGCAAGTAAAAAACGAATCCAGTGTGAGCGGAAATCATCTGCATGACTATAAAGCGTAATGCCTTGAACAGGGGTTGGGGGATTTTCTAAAGACATAAGTCCAAAAAATTATGGTTGACTGTTTAGAATACTAAAATTAACGTTGGAAATCACTTAAAGCTGAACAATATGATTGTTACAGAATAGATTTATGATTCAATAAGTTCAAAGAGAGAAAAATAGTATGAAGCGATATTACTTTGCTGCGGTTTGTGCAGCATTATTACTCGGTGGTTGTACTAGCACGCCAACTATCTCGAATCAGGTGGATATTGCATCTGCAGATGAGGGTGGTGCGGCTACAGATGCTGCTATTGCGGCTGGTGCTGATCAGGATGATTCTCAATATGGCGGAATCAAAAAACAGTACGTGGTCAAAGGTTGTAAGGTGACAATTTATAATGATGGGCCAGTTCAGATGGTCAATGAGAAAACCGACCAACCGTGCAATGCACCGATTCCAAAAGATCATCAATTTTCCAAGACTACGAGAACTTATCAAGAAAATGGCTGCACCATTACTGAATCAATTGCTGCCGATGGTTTAGCTGATGCGGTGATGGACTGTTCTAAAAAGAACAAAAACAAATAACTGAAATTCAGAAATAAAAAAACCTCGGAAAATCCGAGGTTTTTTGTCCAATCCGTAAAACGATTAACGTTTAGAGAATTGAGGACGTTTACGAGCTTTACGTAAACCAAGTTTCTTACGTTCAACTTCACGAGCATCACGAGTAACGAAACCAGCTTGACGAAGAGCAGGTTTTAAAGTTTCGTCAGAAGCGATCAATGCACGAGTAATACCGTGACGGATAGCGCCTGCTTGACCACCAATACCACCACCTTTAACAGTGATGTAAAGGTCAAATTTTTCAGTAACTTCTAAAAGTTCTAAAGGCTGACGCACAACCATACGAGCAGTTTCACGACCGAAATATTGCTCAAGTGTACGGTTGTTAATTACGAGTTTACCTGTACCAGCTGATAAGAAAACACGTGCAGTTGCGGTCTTACGGCGACCTGTACCATAATTAGTAGCCATGTGCTGTATCCCTTAGATGTCCAAAACTTGTGGCTGTTGAGCAGTATGAGGATGCTCAGTACCAGCGTACACTTTCATTTTTTTGATCATTGCATAACCAAGAGGACCTTTTGGTAACATACCTTTAACAGCTTTTTCTAAAACTGCTTCAGGTTTGTGAGCAATTAACTTCTCGAAGTTAGTCTCACGGATACCACCAGGGAAACCAGTATGGCGATAATATTTCTTATCAAGTGATTTGTTACCAGTCACTTGAACGTGTTCAGCATTGATCACAACGATGTAGTCGCCAGTGTCAACGTGAGGAGTATAAGAAGTCTTGTGCTTACCGCGTAAACGACGAGCGATTTCAGTCGCAAGGCGACCTAAAGTTTTGCCAGAAGCATCAACAACATACCAGTCGTGTTGAACTTCAGCTGGCTTAGCGCTGAGAGTTTTCATTTAAACCACTACCTATTATAGTTGGTTTGGACGGTAAAATCTGTCCAAACAAAAGGAGACCGAATTCTACATGAGTTCGTAAAAGTACACAAGAAAAATTCGCCTGAGTCGTCATAAATTGCTGCAATGTGACTGATTTGGGAACTAATATGCGCTGAGCTGAATGATCTATTATTTATCTTGAGGGGGGACTAGATTTGCCCTATTATTTTTATAGCAAATATTTGAAATAAATAGAAGTATTTACCTCTTCTCTTGGGGAATTTGATGAAGTTGTCGTTTTCTACAAAAATTGTTGTAGTCACATTATTAATTGGCGTTTGTTCATCACAAACCAATGCACGACGACTTTATAAATGGGTAGATCAGACCAGCGTCACCAATTATTCAGAATTTCAGCCCAAAGAAGGTACTAGTCGTAAACTTGAAGTACTGGAGAGTCGTGGCAACGATCATGTTGACCCTGCGATGGCAGTGACGGCTGAGATGAAAGTGATTGAAATTCCTGTCGACCAAATGAATTTGCAAGGACAAGGTTCAAATTCAATGGCGCATCCTGTTCAGCAACCAGCGACACAAACGGTTGTGAAACAGGGTTCAATCGCGGCTCCTTATACGAGACCTACAAGTGCTGTAGTTGCAACAGCTGCTGTAGAAAAAAAAGAGTCTCAGGTCGCTCAAGTGCTTGAGAAGAAAGATGCTGCTGTGAATCCATTAGCAGAAAAAGCGGCAAGTACTGTTGCTGTGATTGAGAAAAAAGAAGAAGTGGCGGTAGTGCAGCCAGAGAAGAAAGTACAGCCAAAGATTAATCCATGGACACGAAAGGTTGAATTTGTGCCTTCAAATCTAGTTCCACAGAATTTACCGAAAGCGACAACAAATCCCGAAGTAAAGTGAATTATAAAAATGAAGGGCTATAGCTCGTTTTAGATTTTGGTTACACTAGATAGGAATCAAAAAAGACTGGCGATACCTATGCTCCCTTTATATGTCACTTCAGGCGAACCTGCAGGAATTGGCCCTGACATCTGTCTAAGTTTGGCAGAGCGTGTAGATGAGCGACCTATTGTTATTTTAGCTGATATGCAGATGTTGCAGCAGCGCGCAAATCTTTTAGGTATAGCTGTTGAGCTGATTGCTTATCAAGGGCAGACTGAATCCAGTTTGCAGGGGCAACTTTTTGTTGAACATGTGCCTTTAGCTAAGTCTGTTGTGTTGGGACAATTGGATTCAGCTAATGCCGCTTATGTATTAGAACAATTACGTCGTTCAGCTGATTATGCGATCTCTGGACAGAGTGTTGGTGTAGCAACTGCCCCAGTGCAGAAGTCGATTATCAACGAGGCTGGAATCGCATTTAGCGGACATACTGAATATTACCAAGAGTTCGCAGCTATTGATCGTGTGGTGATGATGCTGGCAACGAAAACATTACGGGTTGCCTTGGCAACGACCCATTTACCTTTACGTGATGTGCCTGATGCCATTACTAAAGAGCGCTTGCAGCAAGTCATTGATATTTTGATTCATGATTTAAAAACAAAATTTAAAATCACAGCTCCACGTATTTTGGTGTGTGGTTTGAATCCTCACGCAGGTGAAGATGGCTATTTAGGCCGAGAAGAAATTGAAGTGATCAATCCAGTGTTGGAAACCTACCGAACACAGGGGGTTGATATGAGTCTAAGTTTGCCAGCAGATACCTTATTTACCCCTGAAAATCTGAAGGATACAGATGCTGTTTTAGCGATGTATCACGATCAAGGCTTACCTGTGTTAAAATCACAAGGCTTTGGTGAAGCAGTAAACATTACATTAGGCTTACCATTTATTCGAACTTCTGTCGATCATGGTACAGCACTTTCTCTTGCAGGCACTAGACAAGCAAAAGCATCGAGCTTGCATGTTGCAGTGGATTTAGCACTTGATTTAGCAAGAATCTCCCCCAACCCCTCTTTATAAAAGAGGGGGGATTACGTTTCAAATATTGAGTATAAATGTATGTATCAAATTAATGCCCTAAACCCTAAAGATGAAGGGCATCAGGCTCGAAAACGTTTTGGTCAAAACTTTTTACATGATCAGCGTGTGATTGCCAAAATTGTACGCTCAGTGAATCCACGCACAGGCGAGAATATTGTTGAAATTGGGCCAGGTTTGGCTGCATTAACGTCACCATTGATTGGTGAATGTGATGCCTTAACTGTGGTTGAGCTGGATCGCGATTTGGCAGCAGGCCTACCGGGACGTGTACCACATCCTGAGCGCCTAACGATTATTGAAGCCGATGCTTTGAAATATGATTTCACTCAGCTGTTTCAAGACGGCCGTCCGCTGCGTGTGGTAGGAAACTTGCCATATAACATTTCTACGCCTTTGTTGTTCCATCTCTTGGAGTTTGGTGACAAAGTTAAAGACATGCATTTCATGTTGCAAAAAGAAGTCGTGGATCGTATTACTGCGACTCCAAATACCAAAGAATATGGTCGTTTATCGGTGATGATTCAGTATTACTGCAAGCCAACCTTCTTATTTGAAGTACCACCCGGATCGTTCAATCCACCACCGAAAGTCACATCGGCAGTGTTTCGTTTAGAACCTTATGAAACCAAGCCAATCGTGGCAAAGGATGAGAAAGCTTTGGCGCGTTTGGTTGGGCATGTCTTTACCCAGCGCCGTAAAACCTTACGTAATAGTTTAAAAGGCATGTTGGCTGAAGACGGCTTTGAAAAAGCAGGCGTTGATCCGATGGCTCGTCCAGAAACATTGAGCTTGGCTGATTTTGTCGCACTTTCTGATCAGATGGTGTCTTAATGTCTAAACGCTATAACTATGTCATTGGTGATGTGCAAGGTTGTTTCGAAGCACTGAAAGCGTTGCTGAAAGAAGTCCGCTTTGATCCTGATCAAGACTTTTTATGGTTTGCGGGTGATCTGGTTGCACGTGGTGAAAACTCGGTGGGTGCTTTACGCTTTATTAAAAAGCTGGCTGACCGTGGTGCTGCCGCAACGGTATTAGGTAATCATGACTTGACCTTGATTGCCTGCGCCCGTGGTTTTAAAAAGACCAAAGACAAAGATCATACTCAAGAAGTGATTGATGCCATTGATGGCGATGAGCTGATTGATTGGCTGCGTAAACAGCCGTTAAGCCTATCTCCAAATGCACAGACTTTGATTACCCATGCAGGTGTGCCGTGTATCTGGAATGCCGAACAAACTGTGGCATTGGCACAAGAAGTACAGCAGGTAGTGGGTCATGAGGATCTTTCGGTTTTAGATAGTTTTCTTGCCGAGATGTATGGTTCACAACCTGATCTATGGTCTGATGAGCTGACGGGTATGGCACGGTTACGCTGTATTACCAATTATCTCACGCGAATGCGTTTAACTGACGCAGTAGGGCGTTTGGAATTTGATTTTAAAGATGCGCTTGATGCACCAATGCCAGCAGGTTTCCAACCTTGGTTTGAGTTTGAAAGTCAGGCAGCACAAACCCATCAATTAATTTTTGGGCATTGGGCGGCTTTGCAGGGTAAGAGCATTAGTGCTCAAATTCAAAATGTCGATGGTGGCTGTGTTTGGGGGCAGCAACTGATGGCATTCCGTTTGGAAGATCAGCAGATTTTTGCGGTAGATAATCCGTTGGCTTGAACAGTCTGTGATATTTTTTAAATGCCCATTTTCATACTAAAATCGGGCATTTTTTATTTTAAGACTGTCAAAAAACTGTCATTTACTGATCATTAAAGTGTCAAATAATGTTTTTAAGCTGAAAGCATGAAAATAACGACACAAATGGATGGCGATATGCAGAGTACATACGCGACATCTCTATTCAAGCAAGAGTTTCCTGAAAATTTTAAATTTTACTTTAAAAGGAAACAACTCAAAAATAAACAAGATGAATTGACTGAGCTTCGTGATCTCGTTCGTCCTCGTCTCCGAATTGCCATTGTAACTGAAACATGGCCACCAGAAATCAATGGTGTGGCCTTGTCGATGATGCAATTGTGCCAAGGTTTGCAGCGACTAGGGCATAAAATTTTATTGGTACGACCAACCCAAAAAGCAGTCTGTACCGAATTTCATCCTGAACAAGAATGTCTGGTGATGTCACAACCGATTCCCAAATATCCAAGTATTCAGTTTGGTTGGCCGCAATATATTAAAGTATCCAAAGCCTTTGAAAAATTTGCTCCAGATGTGGTGCATATCGTTACTGAAGGGCCTTTGGGTTTAACTGCCTTACAAGCAGCAAAATCAAGAAAAATAGCAGTATCCAGTGGTTTCCATTCAGCCTTTCATGATTTTAGCCGCTTCTTTGACTTGGCGTTTTTAGTCAAGCCGATTCAACGTTATTTGACTTGGTTTCATAATAGTACTGATGTGACCTGTGTACCGAGTCAATATACCGAACAAGCTTTGCGTGGTTTCGGTGTGACTTGCCCATTGGTGGTGGTCGGACGTGGTGTGGATACTGAAAAATTCTCAGTCAAACATCGTTCACAACAACTGCGCCAACAATGGGGTGTCGATGCGAATACTCGGGTGATGTTGTATGTGGGGCGCTTATCGCCAGAAAAAGAAGTCGATGTGCTGATCAAGAGCTTTCATGCATTACAGGCGCAGCAGGGCAAAAATGTGAAGTTTGTGATTGTTGGGGATGGCCCAGATCGTGGTCGTCTAGGCAAAATGGCACAAACGGATGACATTATCTTTATGGGTAGTCTGAGTGGTCGAGAACTCTCAGCTGCTTATGCCAGTGCTGATGTATTTACCTTTGCCAGCCAAGCGGACACCTTCGGTAATGTGGTTTTAGAAGCGATTGCCAGTGGTTTGGCAGTAGTGGCCTATGATTATGTCTGCGCACACCAACATGTTCAACCCAATGTGACAGGCTGGCTGAGTCCACTGGGACAAACAGATCATTTCATTCAATCGATTTGCCAACTACCAGCACTACCACAATTAAGACAGATGGGTTTAGTAGCCAGTGAAAGTGTGCAGCAAAGCAGCTGGCAGTTTCCAGTACAACAATTAGAACAAGCACTATATCAAGTCGTGAGGAGTCTCCCATGACCACGACTTAAAGTATTCTCATAAGAGGAGAAAAAGTATGAATCTTCAAAATGCAAAAATAAAAATACTTGATTTAGATTTAAAAGGGTGTGTCTACCTTAATCATCTCTCCCATTCGCAGCGAGTCGCTTTATTTTTTAAAACGATCAGTCGTTTGGGGGATGGACCATTTTGGTATGTCATGTTGTTATCAGTCTGGGCAATGCAAGGTTTGGCATACGGGCTGCAAATTTTGTATGTGATTGCTGCGGGTTCCGTCGGAACCTTGATCTATAAATTTTTGAAAAATAAAACCACACGTCCAAGACCTTATCAGGTGCATCAAGTGATTGTCTTGGGCGAACGGGCACTCGATCATTTTAGTTTTCCATCAGGTCATACTTTACATGCAGTGATGGTGACCATCACTTTGGGTTATATTCAACCTCTACTATTGCTGTTAATGTTGCCATTCACCATTTTGGTTGCCTTGTCACGTATGGTCTTAGGTCTGCATTATCCGAGTGATGTGATTGTGGGTGCGATGATTGGTGCATCAGTTGCCAGTGCGATTATTTTGTTGGCACCCAGCTTTAATATCGCATTGTAATGTGTTTTATGCTGAATTTCGCAATAGAGCACTATCCCTTAAATTGCATGATTTGTTAAAGTACGCTCAATTACACATATTTATTTAGGTTGTCATATGGGCTTACGTTGGACAGATACGATTGATATTGCGATTGAACTCACCGAAGCACACCCAGATGTAGATCCACAATGGATTCGTTTTACCGATTTACATGCATGGGTTTGTGCTTTGCCTGACTTTAGTGATGACCCAAATAAGTCAACTGAAGGTTTGCTCGAAGCCATTCAAATGGCATGGCTAGATGAAGTTCGTTAAAAATTCGTCAGAAAACGCTTAAGTTTTGCATATTGAAGCTGATTATTAGCGATGACATCGGTATAATGCGGCAAATTTTTTAGTTTAAACCATAATAGGAGTCAATCATGGCGATTGAACGTACTTTATCTATCGTAAAACCAGATGCAGTTTCTAAAAACCACATCGGCGACATCTTTGCTCGTTTCGAAAAGTCAGGTTTGAAAATCGTTGCAACTAAAATGAAACACCTTTCTCAAGCTGATGCTGAAGGTTTCTATGCTGAGCACAAAGAACGTGGTTTCTTTGCTGACCTAGTTGCATTCATGACTTCTGGTCCAGTTGTTGTTTCAGTTCTTGAAGGCGAAAACGCAGTTCTTGCTCACCGCGAAATCTTAGGTGCGACTAACCCTAAAGAAGCTGCTCCTGGCACAATCCGCGCTGACTTCGCTGTAAGCATCGACGAAAATGCTGCTCACGGTTCTGACTCAGTTGCTTCTGCTGAGCGTGAAATTGCTTACTTCTTTGCTGATAACGAGATTTGCCCACGCACTCGTTAATCCAAAGTATTCAGGCCAGATAAGTGGTATACTACTTATCTGGTTTTTTATTTTTTATAGATTGCGTTGTGCGAATTATGCACAGCGGTTTTTAGCGCTGATATTGTTTAGGTAAATGTACATGAGTTCTGCAGTGGTCGTTTCATCAGAAAATTTGGATGAAAAACAACAGTCTGTTTCTATGCCTGTCGTTCATGCTGCCGAGAAAAAGGTAAATTTACTTGGCATGTCTCGAGCTGAATTAGAAAAATTCTTCGAAGATTTGGGTGAAAAAAAGTTTCGTGCAGGTCAGGTCATGAAATGGATTCATCAATATTTTGTGACTGATTTTGCTGAGATGAGCAATATCTCCGGCAAGTTACGCGAAAAATTAGAAAAAATTTGTGAAATTAAAGCCCCTGATGTGGTGCACCGCAACTACTCTAAAGATGGAACCCGTAAGTGGGTGTTCCGTGTTGGAGATGGTGAAGGTTCATTGGTTGAAACTGTTTTAATTCCTGCGGAAGATAAAACAGGTGCACGTAAGACCTTGTGTATTTCGTCACAAGTGGGCTGTGCATTGGATTGTTCATTCTGTTCGACGGGTAAACAAGGTTTCCAGCGTGATTTAACGCCAGCAGAAATTATTGGTCAATTGTGGATGGCAAACTATTCCTATATGGAAGATGTACCTGTCGCTGAACGTGAGCGTACTGTGACTAATGTGGTCATGATGGGTATGGGTGAGCCTTTACTCAACTATGATGCTGTACTGAGTTCAATGCAGTTAATGTTGGACGACTTCGCTTATGGCATGTCGAAGCGCCGTGTAACTTTATCAACATCTGGTGTTGTACCTAAGATCGATCAATTGGCGCAAGATATTGATGTCGCTTTGGCGATTTCTTTACACGCACCAAATGATGAGCTCCGTAATGAATTGGTCCCGATTAATAAAAAATATCCATTACAACAATTGATTGCAGCTTGCCAGCGCTATCTCGCAAAAGATGGCAATGAAAGTTCTCGTCGACATGTTACGATCGAATACGTGATGCTCGATGGTGTCAATGACAAACCTGAGCATGCGCAACAGTTATTAAAACTGTTAAAAAATCTACCGAGTAAGATCAATCTTATTCCATTTAACCCGTTCCCGCATGCGCCGTATGGTCGTTCGAGTCGTAACCGTATTATCGCTTTCCAAAAAACTTTGTCGGATGCCGGATTTGTGTGTACGATTCGTCAGACACGTGGTGATGATATTGATGCTGCGTGTGGACAGTTGGTAGGACAGGTTGCTGACCGTACCCGTCGTGCTGAACAATGGAAAAAGAAAGTGGCGCAACAACAAGAAATTTTGCGCACACAAGGATAATACTTGGGGAAAAGGCGTTGAATACCACTCGACCAAAAACGATTATGGCGATAGCTGTTGGGTTTACTTTATTCGGCTTAACAGCATGTCAATCGACATCTACAACATTAAAAAAAGATCCAGAAAAAGCAGTGCAGGTCCGTACCCAACTTGCAGCAGAATATATTCGTAATCGTGATTTAGATTCAGCCAAGCGCTCGCTGGATCAAGCCTTAAAAGTTGATTCCCGTGATGCCAATGCCAATATGATGATGGGCATCTTGCTACAACAGGAAGGCAGTGCCAGCAATATGGAAAAAGCAGAGGCTTATTTTAAGCGTGCAATTTCCTCAGAACCAGATAATGCGCAAGCGCGTAATAATTACGGTACATATTTGTATCAACAGCAACGCTATAATGAAGCGATTGAGCAATTTACCCGTGCGGGTGCAACCTTAGGTTATGAACAGCGGTTTCAATCGTTGGAAAACCTAGGGCGAATCTATTTGAGATTGGGCGATGTTGCGAATGCTGAAAAATCGTTCAAACAAGCGCTACAAGCGAATCGAAACGCAACTATTTCAATGTTAGAGTTGGCGGAAATTTTCTATTTGCAACAAAATAATAGAGATGCATCGCAACTATACGAACAATATGTTCGTAATGTAGGACAGAAAAACCAAGGGGCAAGAGCACTTTGGATTGGTCTACGCATTGCTCGAGCGAATGCGGATCAATTAGGAATGCAAGTGTTAGTGAACCAACTACGTGCGCTATTTCCTGATAGTCCAGAATATCAACGTTATTTGCAATTACAGTACAGTACTGAGGCCGTATGGAAATAAATCCAAATTCACATCAGCCAACTGGCTCAACCTCGCCATCGTCAACGTTAGGAAATATTCAACGACCTGGTGAGTATTTGCGTCAAATTCGTATTGCACAAAAGAAAGAAATTGAAGAGATTGCAAACGTATTGAATATGCCTGTCAAAACCTTGACAGCATTAGAGCAAGATGATTATAAATCATTGCCAGAAGCGACATTTATCAAAGGTTACTACCGTGCATATGCAAAATTTTTAAATGCAGATGCCAGTGCAATCATTCAACGCTTTGATGAAATTTATGTGAATGATACTGGTCTGAAAGCCAGTCATGCCTTGAATAACTCTCCAATTAAAATCATGGGGAAATTATCAGGTTCGAAAAGTGTACGTAACCGTATTTGGTTAAAACGTATTGCGATCGTGGCTGCAGTGGCTATTTTGGCTTGGTTCGCAGTGATGGCAGTACAAAATTGGACATCAAGTCATAAAGATGATGAAGATGTGCCAAAGATTAAGAACTCTGAAGTTCAGATTCTTCCAATGGGCAATGCCACCACAGCAACATCTGGTGACCAGTTGGTATTGAACTTTAACCGACCAACTTCTGTGCATATTGTCGATGCAACAGGTAAAGTGTTGGCAACAGGTCGTCAAGCATCAACTTTGACTTTAAGTGGTGAATCACCATTTCAAATTCGTTTAGATGATGCAACAGCTGTAGCGTTGACTTTAAATCAAGAGCAAATTTCCTTGTCTCCATATACAGTCAATGGAAAAGCAGAATTCCGTTTGTCTCGTTAATGCCAAAGAGTAGAGCTATACGATGATTGTGAATCCAATTAAGCGCCGCCCAACACGAAAAATCCGTGTCGGTTCGGTGTATGTCGGTGGTGATGCCCCGATCAGTGTTCAAAGTATGACCAATACTGAAACCTGTGATGTGGATGCAACTGTGGCGCAAATTCAGCGCTGTGCAGATGCAGGCGCGGATATCATGCGTGTTTCTGTACCATCGATGGAAGCAGCAGAAGCGTTTGGCGCGATTCGTAAACGCGTTTCTGTGCCACTGGTGGCAGATATTCATTTTGATCATCGTATTGCTTTAGCTGTGGCTGACTATGGCGCAGACTGTTTACGTATCAATCCGGGCAATATCGGTTCGGATCAGAAAGTGCGTGAAGTGGTTGCTGCGGCAAAACATCACGGCATTTCGATTCGTATTGGTGTCAATGCAGGGTCATTGGAAAAAGACCTACAGGTGAAATATGGCGAGCCAACAGGGCAGGCTTTGCTTGAATCGGCAATGCGTCATATCGACATTCTGGATCGTTTAGATTTTCATGAGTTTAAAGTCAGCGTAAAAGCATCAAATGTGTTCTTAACCATGGATGCCTATCGCTTATTGTCTCAACAGATTGATAATCCGCTGCATCTGGGTGTAACTGAGGCAGGGATTTATCGTACTGGTACAGTCAAGTCAGCAATCGCTCTGGGCGGGCTGTTGATGGAAGGCATTGGCGATACCATGCGTATCTCGCTTGCGGCTGAACCAGAAGATGAAATTAAAATCGGTTTTGATATTTTAAAATCGCTGGGCTTACGCTCAAATGGGATTAACTTTATTGCTTGTCCAAGCTGCTCACGTCAAGAATTCAATGTAATTCAAGTGATGCAGGCGTTGGAAGAGCGATTAGAAGATATTCGTACCCCGATGGATTTATCTGTCATCGGGTGTAAGGTGAATGGTCCAGGTGAAGCCAAAGAAGCAGATATCGGGATTGTAGGTGCATCACCTCGTTCACTAGTCTATCGAAATGGTGAAAAGAGCCATTTGATCGACACAAATCAGTTGGTTGATGAAATTGAAACAATGGTTCGTCAACGTGTTCAAGAGCTTGAAGAAGCAAAATCTAAAGTCATTATTCGTAGTTCATCATGAGTTCAATTGTCGCTATCAAAGGTTTTAATGACACCCTTCCAACGCAAACTGCGGCTTGGAGAAGTCTGGAACAACAACTTGCATCTTTGATGGATGCTTATGGTTATCAACAAATCCGTTTGCCAATCGTTGAGCAAACTGGTTTATTTAAGCGTGCCATTGGCGATGCGACTGATATTGTTGAAAAAGAAATGTATACCTTTTTCGACAAGGGTAATCCGCCAGAATCACTAACTTTACGTCCTGAAGGAACGGCGGGTTGTGTACGTGCGATGTTAGAGCATAACTTACTACGTGGTGCAACACCGCGTGTATGGTATCTCGGACCAATGTTCCGCTATGAAAAACCACAAAAAGGTCGTTATCGCCAATTCCATCAATTTGGTGTGGAAACCTTTGGTGTAGCAACACCTGATATTGACGCAGAAATCATTTTAATGACCGCACGTTTATGGAAACGTATGGGTGTGGCAGCGAATGTGCGCTTAGAGTTAAATACTTTAGGTGAAAGTGATGAACGTGCAGAATATCGTGCAGCCTTGGTTGAATTTTTAAACCAGCATAAAGATGCTTTGGATGAAGATTCGCAACGTCGTTTAACGACGAATCCATTGCGTATATTGGATTCTAAAATTGAATCAACGCAAAAGATTTTGGAAAATGCACCGAAGCTACATGATTTCTTAAAAGAAGATTCAATCAATCACTTTCAACAATTACAGCAATATTTAACTGATGCTGGTGTTGAGTTTGTGATTAACCAAAAGCTCGTTCGTGGTTTGGATTACTACAATAAGACTGTATTTGAATGGACCACAACCATGTTGGGTTCGCAAGGTACTGTTTGTGCGGGTGGTCGCTACGATGGTCTGGTTGGACAGCTTAAAGGGAAAGCGGATCAGTCTGTACCAGCGGTTGGTTTTGCCATGGGTATGGAGCGCTTGTTGTTATTGGTTGAGCAAGTTGCGCAAGCCAAAGACGTACGTGATTGTGAAGTGTTTTTATTGGCTGAACCTGCGTATCAAGCTAAAGCTTTGGTATTGGCTGAACAAATCCGTGACCAGTTGGAAGCTGCGAACAGTTCAATCCGCTTAAAGACTGGATCTCAAGGTAGCATGAAAAGCCAAATGAAAAAGGCGGATCAATCAGGTGCGATCTATGCAGTCATCTTGGGTGAGCGTGAGTGGGAATCTCAGCAGTTACTGGTGAAGGAACTTGCAACGGCTGAACAGGCACAAGTGGCTTTAACTGAACTGACGCCATTTTTTATCGAAAAATTTAAACAATAAATTGCACAATTTAGGAAAAGGACAATCACATGAGTTTAAGTGATGATGAACAACTCGACCAGTTAAAGTCGTTTGCCAAAAAATATGGTTCTGCAATGATTAGCGGAATTCTCATTGCCTTGATTGCCTTTTTCGGATGGGAATACTGGCAAAAGAAAAATCTTGCTGAAGCCCAGAACCAAACTGCGAAGGTGCAAAAGTTGATGGATGAGGCAAAAGCTGCATCAGGTCAACCAAATGCCTTTGCCAGCTTATCTGAAACAGCAGATAAGATTGTGAAAGATGATGCGGATTCTGCGCAAGCAATTCAAACACAATTTATCATGGCGAAACTTGCGTATGACAAGCAAGATTATGCTGCTGCTGAAAAAGCGTTGAAGAAAGTTGAAACTTCAAAAGTTAAAGATGCGGGTTTGGTTCAAATTGTTAAATTACGTTTAGCAGATGCGCAATTGGCGCAAAGCAAATACGATGAAGCTTTAAAAACCTTAACTAGCGTGACAGATCCTGCGTTCAAGGCGACTGCTGATGAACTTCGTGGCGATATTTTTGTTGCGAAAAAAGACAATGAATCTGCTCGTAAAGCGTATCAAAGTGCATGGGATAATTTGCTCGAGCGTAAACAAGAGCGTCAGCTTTTACAAATTAAACTCGAAAGTGTTGGCGTTTTAGTAGATGATCCTGAGTTTGAGCGCCCGATCTTAGATACCAAAGTGGATGAGTCTTAATGCAGAATAAACTAAAACTACCTTTGGCAATTGCAATTGCTTCAGCTTTACTCGTTGGTTGTTCAAGCAATAAAGTAAAAGAAGTAAAACCAAATCCATTGCCAAAGATCACGCAAGAACAAAGTTTAAACCTTGTGTTTTCACAAAGTGTTTCGTCGACCAATGCTGCTGAGGCTTTACGCCTGCAGTTGGATACCGACAATGGTGTAGTTTTTGCTATTGATCCTGATGGTCAAGTGTCTGCTTACAAAGGTAAAGAGCGTCTTTGGAAAAGTAAAATTACCAAACAAGAACTTACCGCTGGTGTAGAGGCAGGTGAAGGGATTGTGGTGAGTGGTAATCGTAAAGGACAGCTATTTGCTTTAGACCAAGCCACAGGTGAGCAAAAATGGACTGCGAAATTGTCCGGTGCAATTTTGTCTCCATCATTGATTCAGTCTGGTCGTGTGATTACTATTGCCAATGATGGTACTGTATTTGCACATGATGCAGTGACTGGACAACAGGTTTGGGCGTATAAGCTACCGAATGTTCAGTTTAGTTTGCGTGGTCAACCTGCACCTGTTCGTTTAGATGAGCGTACCGTGTTGATTGGTTCTGCAAATGCCTATATCTATGCTTTGGATATCATCAGTGGTGTGCCACGTTTCCAACGCCGTGTTGCAATTAGTGAAGGTCGTTCAGACATTCAACGTTTGGTCGATGTGGTTGGAGACCCAGTTGTTTCAGGTCAATATCTGGTGACGACGAGCTTCCAAGGCCAAGTGACTGTAACTGATCTTGCGACACAACGTGTGGTGTGGAGCGAAGATGCGAGCAGTACCAATAGCGCAGAAGTTGCTGAAGATAAAGTCTTTGTTGCGACTACCGACGGTAAGTTGAATGCGTATAACTTGGCAACAGGTGAGTTGGTTTGGCAAAATGAAGAGTTGCTAAATCGTAAGCTGAGTAATCCTGTGATGTTAGGGCAAAATCTGGTCGTGGGTGATTTAGATGGTGTGATCCATTTGATTAATCCTGCTTCGGGTAAGTTGATTGGCCGTGCGAAAACCAGTGGTGATGTTCGTTCATTGCGTGTGATTGACAATCAGCTTTATGTTGCAACACGAAAAGGTGCATTAACCATTTGGCAGAATCGTTAATTTTGCCTTAGCTTGTGGTAAAATGCTCAATTAGCTATTGCTAATAAAAGAATGATCGGGGTATTTGTCTAAACAAAACCCCGAATTTTTATTGTGATTACTTGATCACCAAAATCTTCCATACTGTTTCTGATACGATGTCATCAACGATGGCTCGTCTGAATTAAGGTTAATCTATGAAACCCGTTATTGCGCTCATTGGTCGTCCAAACGTCGGAAAATCAACGCTATTTAACCAAATCACCAAAAGTCGTGATGCTTTGGTTGCTGACTTCGCTGGTTTAACTCGTGACCGCAAATACGGCGATGCGGTTTATCAAAATAAATCGTTCATTGTTGTCGATACGGGCGGTATTGGTGAGAACGAAGGTGGTATCGACTCTTACATGGCAGAGCAGTCGAAAACTGCAATCCATGAAGCAGACATTATTGTTTTTGTTGTGGATGCACGTGCTGGTCTGTTGGCATCGGATGAGCAAATTGCACGTGAGCTTCGTACTTTAGGTAAGAAAGTATATCTCGTTGCCAATAAAGTAGACGGTGTACATGCCGAAGCTGCTTTAGTTGAATTCTATAAGCTTGGTATGGGTGAGCCACTACAGGTTGCTGCAAGTCACGGACGTGGCGTACAGCAGATGCTTGAAGATGTGTTGGCTGAAGTTCCAGAAGATGAAAATCCAGAAGAACATGACAAAGCAACGGGTTTACGTTTAGCCATTATTGGTCGTCCTAACGTGGGTAAATCAACTTTGGTTAACCGTCTATTGGGTGAAGACCGTGTAGTTGCATTTGACCAACCTGGCACAACGCGTGACTCGATTTATATTCCTTATGAGCGCGATGGTCGTCAATATACTTTGATCGATACAGCTGGTGTACGTCGTAAAGGCAAAGTAGAGGAAATGATTGAGAAATTCTCAATTGTGAAAACACTACAAGCGATTAAAGATGCCCATGTCATCGTAGTGGTACTGGATGCTCGAGAAGGTGTAGTAGAACAAGATCTACATTTGATTGGTTATGCACTTGAGGCTGGTCGTGCCATGGTGATTGCGATCAATAAATGGGACAACATGACCGAGTATGATCGCAAGCAATGTAAGTTGGATGTTGACCGTCGTTTTGATTTTATTCCTTGGGCGAAAGTACATTTAATCTCAGCATTGCATGGCACAGGCGTAGGGGAAATGTACCCAACTATCCATCGTGCTTATGATTCATCACACTTAAAAGTGTCTCCTGCGAAACTCACTCAAATCTTAAATGATGCGACTGAAGCGCACCAACCGCCAATGATTGGTGGCAAACGTATTAAAATGCGTTATGCGCATATGGGTGGACAGAACCCACCAACGATCGTAATCCATGGTAATAAAGTAGATAAAACACCTGCGGACTATCGCCGTTATCTTGAGAATGTGTTCCGCAAAGTTTATAAATTGGAAGGGACACCTGTTCGTGTTGATTTTAAAACATCGGACAACCCATTTGAAGGACGTAAGTCGCAAGTGGATGAACGCGTGGCAGCACGTAAACGTCGTTATGTACAGAAGTTTAAGAAAGCTGAAAAGAAATTCAAGCGTTAAGCTGATCTTGATGCCAAAAGCCCAAACTTTGCTTTGGGCTTTTTTATAGGGAGTAAAGCCAATGTCAACACGTGAAATTGAAATCCATGTTCAGGTATTGGCTCAACTCCTCGAACAAAGTAAAACTGATTTTGCTGATTTAAGTGCTTTTAATCATTATAAAAAACAGCAGATAAAGGAATATCGTAATGATCTGTTGGCTGAGCGGCTGCAATGTAATGCTGAGGAACTCAGTTTTTCCAAACATGAACATGGCAAGCCTTTTTTAAGTTCGCATGCCTTACATTTTAATCATACCCATAGCCAGCAATATTATGCCTTGGCCATGAGTGAGCGGGTAAAAGATCTTGGGATTGATGTCGAAGAACTCGATCGGAAAGTGCGCTTTGATGCCTTGGCACAACATGCATTTCATCCTGAGGAATACCAAACTTGGCAGCACCAAGATCAAGACAATGAATATTGGTTACGGGTTTGGACCACTAAAGAGGCTATTCTTAAAGCTTCGGGACTTGGAATCCGCCTTGATTTAAATAGTTTAAATACCCAAGTCCATCCATCTAATTATGGGGGAATGTGTTCTCATCCTTTGATTGGAGGTTTTGCTTATCAGAATTTTATTCTCAATCAAAATATTGTGCTGACCGTAGCGTGGCGAGCTGAGCAATCTTGTCGTGGTTTTCAGTTTCCACAGATTCAGATTATTCAGCATATGTATAAATAATCTTGTACCAACATAAAAAATGCCAGCATTTTGCTGGCATTTTTTAATCTAAAGAAGAACTGATTTAAGGAATCTGGTCTTCTTCAAATTCAGGTTTAACTTGAACAATAAAGTCCTGACGGTTCAGACCACGCCATAATGCGAATGCTGTACCGATATAGATTGATGAGTAAGTACCAACAAAGATACCAACAAACATTGCCATAGAGAACCAGTGTAAGCCATCACCGCCTAAGAACATCATGGCAAGTACCACGAGTAATAAGGTCATCGAAGTGTGAATGGTACGACGTAAAGTTTCTGTGAGTGCGATGTCTACGATTTCACGAGGACTTGCACCACGAATTTTACGGAAGTTTTCACGGATACGGTCCGAAACAACGATGTTATCGTTGAGTGAGAAACCAATCACCGCAAGCACAGCCGCAAGTACGGTTAAGTCGAATGGCCACTGGAACAGCGCAAAAGCACCAAAAATGATGATAATGTCATGGAATAATGACATTACAGCACCGACTGCCATTTTAAATTCAAAGCGAACGGTGACGTAGATCAACATTAAGATCAGTGCCAGTGCAACGGCACCTGCAGAACGTACATAGAGCTCATTACCCACTGCACCACCGACAGAGTCCACTTTGTGAACTTCTACTGTGTTATTTGGTAATTGAACTGCTTTCGTGATGCTGTTGCTCAGGTCTTCAACATTCAGGTCTTCTTGTACTGGCATACGTACGATAAGGTCAGTACTGCTTCCTAATGTTTGTACCACAGCATCTTTAAAGCCTGCACGATCGAGTGCTTGAACCACTTGAGCAGGTTGAACACCTTGCTTGTAGTTCAATTCAGCCGAAATACCGCCAGTAAAGTCCAAACCGAGATTTAGACCTTTAGTCACAATAAAGAAGATACTGGCAATGGTTATCAGGATCGAGAAGATGGCCGCAGGTGTGGCAATCTTCATAAACGGGATGATTTTTAGATCATCTGGGCGACCGTATTGTTTTGAGTCTTGTTGAGTCAGATCAGTCATGTGAATCTCCTTAAATACTCAACTTGGTCAAATTACGGCGCTTGCCATAAATGAGCTGTACGATTGCACGTGTTACGGTAATTGCAGTAAACATCGAACAAACAATACCAATCATCAAGGTGACTGCGAAGCCTTTGATCGGACCAGTACCAATCGCGAATAAGATAAACGCAACAATGAAAGTGGTTAAATTGGAGTCAAGAATGGTGTTATAGGCTCGATCATAACCTGCGACAATCGCCTGTTTGGGCGAGGCACCCCAGAGCATTTCTTCTCGAATACGCTCACAGATCAATACGTTGGCATCGACCGCCATACCAATGGTAATGACGATACCCGCAATACCCGGTAGGGTGAGGGAGGCACCAATCCAAGACATGACTGTTAGGATCATGGCAAGGTTGAACACCAAGGCAAAGTTTGCAATTAAACCGAATAAACGGAAGAACACCACCATCCAGATCGCAACGAGTAAGAAACCGATTTGGGTTGATAACACGCCCTTATCAATGTTCTCTTGACCAAGACTTGGACCAACAACGCGTTCTTCTACGAAGTACATTGGCGCAGCCAAAGCACCTGCACGAAGCATCAAGGCAAGTTCAGCCGCTTCTTGCGGTGAATCTAGGCCAGTAATACGGAACTGTGAACCGAGTACTGCTTGAATCGTCGCAGCATTGATTACGACAGACTCTGTATATGGGGTACGAACTTCAGTTTGAACGCCTGTATTTGGATCAGCAACATAAGAGATTTTTTGTTTATTCTCGATAAACAAGACAGCCATACGTTTGCCTACAGCACCACGCGTTGCATCTGCCATGAGCTTACCGCCCGAAGAATCTAGAGTGATGTTTACTTCTGCACCACCAGAGTCTTGGCTAAAGCCAGAGCTTGCATTTTGAACACGTTCACCTGTCAAAATACGGTTACGTTGTAACAGCAATTGACGACCACTGTCTAAAGACTGATAAGCAAAGACTTCAGTACCTGGAGGGAGTGGCTGACCATTATATTTTCCTGTATATGAGTCAATATATTGATCATTGCTATCCGCAACTAAACGGAACTCTAAGTTTGCTGTACGACCCAAGACACGCTTTGCTTCAGCTGTATCTTGTACACCTGGTAATTCAACTACAATACGGTTGCTACCCTGAGTTTGTACCAGCGCTTCAGCCACACCGAGTTCGTTGATACGGTTACGTAAGGTAGTTAAGTTTTGGTTGACTGCATAAGATTGAATTTCTTGACGACGAGTGTCGGTATAATTCAGTCTTAAAGTTGCACCAGATGAAGTAGCAACTGCTTGCTGAGTAAACTCATTACCATTACGACGTAAAAAATCTGCCGCTGCATCACGGTCTACATTGCTTGCAAACTGAATGGTAATGGTGTTGTTGTTTAATGCAAGGTTGTTAAATTTGATTTTGTTATCACGGAATTGACGACGTAAATCAGTCGCAGATGTTTCCATGCGCTGACTAATTGCTTTATCCATGTCGACTTCGAGCAAGAAGTGTACACCGCCACGTAAGTCCAAACCGAGTTTCATCGGTTTTGCCCCAATCTTTTGCAGCCACTCTGGCGTGGTCGGTGCAAGGTTGAGCGCAACTACATAGTCATCACCTAAATCACGGCGTAACACTTCTTTGGCTTTTAACTGTTCTTCAGAAGAGTTTAAGCGTAATAAGGCCGCGTTGTTGGCAAAGCTATTGTCGTGACTGCTAATGTTGGCAGTTTTTAAAATCTGCTCAGCTTTTTGCACGATAGTCTGATCAATTTTGGTGCCTGCTTTTGCCCCAGAAATTTGGACAGCAGGTTCATCTGGATACAGACTTGGAAGTGCATATAACGTACTGATCACAAGTACCACAAGGATCAGTAAATATTTCCATGCAGGGTAACGCATTCGCTTTCTTCTTAAATGAAAAAGTCGTGCTGAGGCACGACTATTTTATGATTAAAGGTTATTTAATGTGCCTTCAGGTAATACTGAAATGACACTCGCACGTTGGATTTTTACCTCAACTCCGCGAGTGAGTTCAACTACTGCAAAGTCACCTTCAAGCTTGGTAATTCTCCCCATTAAACCACCAGCAAACACGATTTCACTGCCTACACCCAAGCTTTCGATTAAAGAACGGTGTTCTTTAGCACGTTTTGCTTGAGGTCTCCAGATCAAGAAATAGAAGATTGCGATAAAGACAGCAATCATCAAGATGTTTGCCATGAGGCTTGGACCTTGTGCTGCAGCAGGAGCAGCATGAGCAGTAGAGATGAAAAAACTCATTTCGATTTCCTAAAATTAAAAGGCAAAAAATTAACAATAAATCCCAATTCGTTTTGCAATGTACCTTGTCTTGCGATCAGGCGCAAATCTTGATGCAAATCGTTCAGCTTAGTCTTCTGGACATGGTGGAACGTCTAATCCACGACGGGCATAAAAGTCCTGAACGTACTCATCAAATGTGCCGTTATCCAAAGCATCACGCATACCTTGCGTCAGGCGTTGGTAGTAACGCAAGTTGTGGATGGTGCCGAGCATCGATGCCAGCATCTCACCACACTTCTCTAAATGATATAAATAGGCACGACTGAAGTTTTTACAAGTGTAGCAATCACAATGTGGGTCCAAAGGACCTTGATCATGACGGTAGCGGCTATTACGAATTCTGACCAGACCATCGGTGACAAAATAATGACCATTACGTGCATTACGGGTTGGCATCACGCAGTCAAACATATCGACACCACGACGAACTGCTTCTACGATGTCCTCTGGTTTGCCCACACCCATTAAATAACGCGGTTTGTCCTGTGGCATTTTGTTAGGTAAATAATCAAGTACTTTGATCATTTCTTCTTTAGGTTCACCGACTGATAAGCCGCCAATCGCATAACCATCAAAACCAACTTCTAACAAGCCAGTGAGAGACTCGTCACGAAGGTCTTCGTACATGCCACCTTGAATAATGCCGAATAATGCATTTTTATTCTTGAGTTCATCATGGTGGTGGGTTTTACAACGTTTTGCCCAACGTAAAGAAAGCTGCAATGATTTTTGCGCTTCTTCATGGGTGGCAGGGTAAGGCGTACATTCATCAAAGATCATCACGATATCTGAGTTCAATACATGTTGAATCTCCATTGAAATTTCTGGAGACAAGAACACCTTTGAGCCATCAATCGGAGAGCGGAAGGTCACACCTTCTTCTTTGATTTTACGCATTGCGCCCAAGCTAAACACTTGGAAACCGCCTGAGTCAGTCAAAATAGGTTTATCCCATCGGATAAACTCATGCAGACCACCATGCTCTTTAATCACTTCCAAGCCTGGACGTAAATAGAGATGGAATGTATTTCCTAAGATAATCTGTGCCTGAATTTCTTCAATGTCACGCGGGAGCATGCCTTTAACCGTACCGTAAGTACCCACTGGCATAAACACAGGGGTTTCAACCACACCATGTTCTAAAGTAAGTCGACCACGACGGGCGCGCCCCGACTGGCCTAATTTTTCAAATTTCATGTAATAACCTGAGCAAGATCGAAGTGCTACTTTGATTGCAGCGCAAGGAGGCGAAAAAACAGTTCGCTGATCGAAAGCGGCTATTTTCCCCGATTATGGCGTGTAGTTCTACTACTAAATGTAGCCATAACCAAAAAATAATAATCTCCCCTAACCCCTCTTTAAAAAGAGGGGGATAAAAGGCAATATTTCTGAAGATAAACTCAAATTCCCCCTCCTTTTAAAAGGTGGGCTGCGGTTGTAGCAGCGCAAGGGAGGAGGATTTACGAGGTAAGATAGTAAATCTAAAGCATCAAGCTGAATGATTTTCCGCTTATAAAATAGACTACAGTGATCGCCGCTAAGGCACTAAAAATTCGGCTTATAGTCAAAATTTTCAGTCGCCAGATTATCCTTAAACGGGCGAATGGCTTTCTTAGATAAAGTCAGTGTATTGATCAGATTATTTGGGAACACTTCGATTTGGTTATTAAATAATTCTACATTGCGGTTAAAGATAGTGATTGCCGCACCGACATTTTCGTTTTGTTCCTGAATATCATCCATCATCTTGCTATACAGCGCATCTGCTTTCAGTTCAGGATAATTTTCGACCACCACATTCAAGCTACGAATCAGTTCCTTACTCATTTTCTCAATCTGTTGTAACTGAGAAATATCAGTGTCATTGACATTGAGATTAAGAATCTGCTGACGTAACTCAGTGACTTTTTCCAGTGTGGATTTTTCAAACTGGGTATATTGATCCAGTGTCGCTTCCAGAGCTTCTAAGGTCTTTACTTTCTGACGTTCGAAGTTAGCTACTTCTGACCATGCACGTTTGGTGGCATTAAAATATCGTACGATGTTGTTGCGGATAGAAACGCCCCATACGATCAGTACCACAAAAATCCCCAAAAAGATTAGTAAACCTGTCATCGCTATTCCCCTTATTGTTATCGCTAGATGACTAGCTAATTAAATTCAGCATGAGCTGTTGAAACTTTTGATATTGCGGCATGGTCATGGTTCTTAAATGTCCACGTAATGCTGGAATATCCTGTATTTCACTACGTTTACTGGCGGTTTGGAAAAGATTTTGTTCGCCGACGTAACACATGATTTGCTCTTCATGATGATAAATTAAATCACCTGTAAAATGTTGAAAAAAATCATGTAACTTTAAGGTCAAACTAGGACTCACTTCTTTTGCGAGTCGGTGTTGATCTAAGCCAAAAATATTCAATTCTTGGTTAATCAAAATATCGCTGCTTTGCCATGAACTGGTATAAGGTTCAAAAAAACGAGAACGTTGATTGCTTACGGCAATACCCAAGGCTGGCATTTGAAAAATAAATGCGCCCCACAAATCTTTATGGATTTCTTTAACGATTTTTTTTTCACTGCTTTGATCCTGAAGGATCGGCATTTCACTGACATAGTGATACTGAAATAGCAGGACTTGGTGGGTTGTGTTGCCATCATCCCACGTGGTCGATGCATATTGAGTAATTTCGTTGGCTTCATTGCCGCGATTGAATAAGGGGAAATGTTGCTTTAACTTACTGATCACTAAAAGTGGCTGTGCTTGAATAGGTAGGTAAGCAGGCAATTGCTGGAACTGTAAACCATAGCGCAAGACCGTCATGCGTTCTTCAAGATAATGAATGACGCGTGTTAATGGCTCTTGTGGTTCATAGAGCAGATAAGCCAGAAAACCTGTCAGAAATGCCCCAAGTAGGCTCCAGATATATTGAATATGAGGATGTAGAAAATAACCAAACACCAAGGTGCCAACACTGATCATCCCCAGTAAGTAGGGCAGCACATTAAAAAACCGTAGACTGTGATCGTCACGCCATGGATGCAAAGCATCTAGCAGGGCTTGATCGCTATGAGACTTTTGTCCAGCTTCCCACAGCCGAGCAATATTGTGAAAAACCTGCGCATTTTTTTTACGTCTGATATGCAGCGCTTGTTGTACAGTGTCGATTGGCATGGAAATAATCGTTTCATTATAATAGGTTGGTCTTGTTTGAATTATGCTTTAAATTTCAGAAACTAAGAAGTCTATAATCTGAATCTAGTTGAGTTTTATTATCTTGAATGAGTGACTTTTACCAAAACATTTAATTGAGAAAATCGACTAAACCGTAATTTAGTCGATTAATCTGTTTTAAGCGCCAAGCTTATCCACCAACATTGCATCGCCATAACTAAAGAAGCGATAACGTTGTTCAACTGCATGGGTATAAGCAGCCAAGATATTGTCTCGATTTGATAGCGCTGAAACCAACATCAACAAGGTCGATTCTGGTAAATGGAAGTTGGTAATCAAACGATCCACGATGCAGAACTGATAACCTGGATAGATAAAGATTTGCGTATCACCAGTCCAAGCTGCAATTTTGCCTTGATTGGCTTGTGCTGCACTTTCTAAGGCACGGGTCGCCGTGGTTCCCACTGCAATGACTTTATTGCCACGCGCTTTGGTCGCCAAAATCAGGTCAATCGTGGCTTGCGGTACATCACACCATTCACTGTGCATAATGTGATTGGTAATGTCAGTGGTACGCACAGGCATAAAAGTCCCTGCACCGACATGTAGCGTGACAAAGGTCTTTTGCACGCCTTTGGCTGCTAGTTTTTCTAATAAGCCTTGGTCGAAATGCAGACTCGCAGTTGGTGCTGCAACGCTGGCAATTTTTTCTGGATCGTGGAATACGGTTTGATAACGTTCGGTATCAATCTCTTCCGCTTCACGGTTGAAATAAGGTGGGATCGGCAACTGACCGTATTGATCCAGTACCGACAAAATTGGTTGTGAAAACTTCACCACAAATAGGTTTTCATGGCGACCTTGTACGGTGACAGGTACTGCATCTTCACCGATATACAGTTCTGCGCCTGCTTTGGGTGAGTTGCTTGATTTAATATGGCAATGCGCAGTATGAGTATCCAACATACGCTCAACCAGAACCTCGATTGCTCCACCTGTAGCACGTTTGCCTTTTAAACGTGCTTTCATGACTTTGGTGTCATTCAATACCAGCAAATCACCGTCTTCGAGCAGGTCGAGAATATCGGTAAACGCGTGGTCGTGATATTGACCTTGCGCATCGATATGCAGCAGGCGAGATGCGCTACGGCTATCTAGTGGGTAGCGAGCAATAAGTTCATCGGGGAGATCAAACGAAAAGTCGGAGAGTTGCATACATCTAAAACATTGCAAAAATTGGGCGTAGTATAGTCTTTTTTACGTTTTCTCGCTGAGTTCACGTGTTTATAAGCAGAAAAATATCTGAATGATTTAAAAGTGAGCAATAAGCGTGAGTAAGTGTTTGACAATAAAATCAAACAGGTTATTATACGCAACACAAAGCATCGCACTCTTCCCGAGGTGGTGAAATTGGTAGACGCGGCGGACTCAAAATCCGCTGTCAGAGATGACGTGTCGGTTCGAGTCCGACCCTCGGGACCAAGATTCAAAGACCCCAAGCTGGTATTAAAGGCTTGGGGTTTTTTAATGCTTAATAATTTATATTTATAATAAAGATATAGTTTAAAATCTTGTTATCTTTTATGGGGGCAAAATGTCAGCTAATTTAAACTCAGAATTGAATCTTACACCACTATTAGAACGAATAATTGATAACCCATATGGCGTAATTATCTGTAGTAGTGTTCTTTTTCTTGTGTTAGTCGTAGCGATTGTTTTCTTTGTCGCTAAGTCTGGGATTCTAAGCAGCATACGAGAGCACCAAGATCATAAGATCCAACGTATAAATGATGAAATTAAAGATCAAGAAAAACTACTTAGTGATGCATCTTTTGAAAAATATAAAAACCAAATTCAATATCATTTGGATGTTTCCAAACTCAATAAATTACTAAAATATTCTCATCATGATAAAGATTTACTTGAATATATCCTCTCATGTGAAAATAAAAACTTAGCAATATTTTATTATAAAAAAGCAAGTTTCTATTTGGAAAAAGATCAAACTACACAGAAGTTTAAGTTAAAAAGTTTCTGCAAAGACTGGCTTGTTAATAGCTTAAATGTTGCTGGAACAATTATATATTTTTCAATAGGTTTTGGTTCATTATTACCTATGGCATATATTGCTTTTATGTGCATAAAAGCAGGTGTTGGTCTAAATCAAGTTCCATTTAGTTTCTTTGTCTCTCAATTTATTCTGTTTATAGCTTGTCTCCTGTTAGCGCTAATGATTCTCAAGCCTATGGTTAAGCCATGGCAAGCTAAGAAATTTTTAGAATTAGAGAAAGTAAAAAATAATTCAACTAATGATGATGAATAATGAAATATTAAGGCTAGAAAAGAAATAGTGACTTAGTTACTATCAAGAGATTGGAATAATTTTTAAAAAATAGGGGTTAATGTGAAGCTCACACATTTTATTATTCATGAGATTGAAAAAGAATCGGCTACTAGAAAAGGAAATTCTGAGCCGAAAATTGTTTTAGAGTCTAATACTGAGTTTCCTGTAGATTCAGAAGTATCAATATCCTTCGTTGAAAAATTAAGACAAAAGTACAATATATCGATAAGTGGATATGGGTGTGTTGAAAGTGGAGAAAATTCAAAGTTTTCGGACAACTTAAAAGAATATAGGGCTGGAAATTTAGACTTTGTAAAATTAACAACACTTCTTTTAGACCGTCTGAATACTGAATTGAAGTCATCACCAGCGGCTACAGGAGGGCTCGTCGTTGTTGTTGAATACGAAGAGGCTGGGAAATCGTACTTGTTGATTTCAATGATTAAGGAAAAATCAGCAATTACATTTGATAAGTCAGCAATTAGTTTAAGTGAAATTCTCTCTATCGATTTAGATAAACTTCATGAAGGTGCAAGGATTGATCTAAAGAAATGGGAAGCGTTAGAACAGCCTCATATCTCATTTACTAAAAGATCTCGAGATAAAATTACCGATTATTTTGCAAAATCAATTGACTGTCTTGACTATACAGATTCAAAAACATATACGATTGCCATAAATACTCTACTTCAATCTTATGCCAAGGCAAATGAATGGTCTGATGAAAAATATAAAGAAGCTAAAAAATCTATGCAACAGTATTTCGCTGATGCTATAACTAAGAAAAAAGATTCAACAGAGCAACCTACAGTTAGTCTTAAAGTACTTTCTACAATTATAGATCCGACTGCTGAAAATGATTTTTATGATTTTATCCGTGCACAAACTGATATTGAAATTAGTGATGAATTTCAACCTCATGCTGATACAGTGCGGGGGTGGAAAAGGGCAACTGTGAAGTCTGGGACTATTAAGCTTTCATTTGATATGGCAGACTTCGAAAAGGGAAGTGTGAGCTCTAAAGATGGTTTTGTTTTTATCGCTGATCCTAATGGGCAATTTGGAGAACAATTGGACGAGCTTAAACGCCGCTAATCTCACTTAAATTATTGAATTAAATATGAATGATCAAGAAAGTATAAATGTTCTAGAGTTCTTTGCTACAACTCTTGTGGCTTTAGATAATCTTGATTATTCAAAAGATGAATGTAAATTCACTGGTTATGTACCTTTAGATTTTAAGTTTAGTTATGATGAATTAGAAGCTACATGCCAATCACTAAATCTTGATACAAGTGATAGTGATCGTGAACAAAGAAAAATAGTTTTCGATATAGTTAATACGGGGATATTTTATTCATTAGATGATTATCTTTCAAATCCTGAAAGAAGAGTTGATGTGAAACCGAAAAGCAGTTTTTATATATTTGAAGAAAAATTTAATTATATTTCGGATTATGATTATAAAGATGAAGAATTACCAAATTTTATAAAAATTGCTAAGCTATATGATGCGTTGAACACAATATCTGACTTTCAAGGCTATTTAGGCAATGAACCATATATTATTTTCTTTGGGAAAATTAATCTCAAGCTAAATTTTAAATTTAAAGCATCTGATTTAAATGTTGATTTTAAAAAAATCATGCTCTTTGTTGATGATTATGTGTTCAATAAAATGCATCATGAAGACAGAGTACTTTCTATTCGTAATGCATTAAATGGAATGTTTTTGGAAAAAGATGTTGAGTTTTCTACCTTTTTAAAAAAATTTGAAGCTTTTTATCTTTTGGTGAGAAATAATTTTCAATTGTATATTGATAACTTTTCCTTCGATGATTTCAAAAATAAATTAGAAGAAGATCGTAGAGAATATACAATTAAAATTAATAAAGTATTCTCTGATATGCAAAACCAATTGTTAACTCTGCCCCTGGCAACAGTTCTTGCGGCTGGGCAAATTGTGTTGGTTAATGGTTTTGGTGATTTTATTAAAAATAGCTTAATAGTCGTTGGGATATCTATATTCGGTACTTTCGTATTAATGCAGATATCAAATCAATATAGTACTTTGACAGCATTAAGGAATGAAATTAATTTAAGAGAAGAAGAGATGATTAAAAAGGATGATTCAACTTATAGAGCTGAATATTTAGAAGTCTACTCTCAATTAAGTTCAAGACTCAACAAGCTAGACAGTAATTTGAAGTTAGTTAAAAAAATTACAATTTTTGCAACAGTTTTGGTTTTCTTGGTTTATTTCACAAGATTTTTCTATTGAATTTTAATGTGAAAATCAAATTTCAAGCCCCTAAAAGGGGCTAGTCTAGAGTATGAAAAAAAGAAAATATGTATTGCATCCAGTTACACCGAGTAGCTTCCCCTATAAAAAATGGATAGAACCATATGCTAAATTTTTTCCTTTCACTTTTATTGAATACATTTACCTTAGGTCAGATTTATACAAGATAATTGCAAAGTTTAAATTTAATGAAATTTCACGTTTTGTTGCGAATTGATTGAATCAACAATTGCCTTTTCTGTTAAAGTTTGTTAATACTAAGTGATAGTTTTCACATTTTTTATATAAAACGTAAAGAACCGTATAACGAAAATATTCGAGAGGCGGGAATGACGATTCAATTATTAGAACTACAGCAAGCCGAAAAGTTAAGTGCTTGTAAAATCTCTCTTTCTTTGGGGCTAACTTCAGAGCAGAATTTGCTTGAGCAATTTTTACAGTTCAACCGAAAACTGATGCAAGCCAGTACCGCATTGCTGGCATTTCATCAAGAACCTTACCTGTGGCACCGTTGCCCTGAAAAACTCAAAGCCATTGATTCTGCAAAAATTACCAAAAGTCTAAATACCTTATTTGTGAATGGTGATCTGGTTGATAGCGATCATCCGCAATACTCAACCTTACTGGCATTTCTCGCACCCCTAAAAAAGAAAATCCAAACTGCGGTCGCGCTACATCTCAGGCATCCAGACCAAACCTCACTGGGTTATATCATCCTGTTTGATGAAGCTGCACAAGGCTTTAGCGATCTACAAAAACAACTCCTGCAAGAACATTGCGTCAACTTCATGCAACAACTGGAATTGAAGTTTAACCATGATGAGCTGAAAGAATTATACGAACAAGAGGCTGCACTCAATTTTAGTAAAACTAAATTCTTTTCCATTATTTCCCATGACCTACGTGCACCATTTCATGGGCTATTGGGCTTCTCGGAAATCTTAGCCAAAGAACGCGAAACCTTAGATGAGTCGAGCATTCAGAATATTGCCGACTATCTTTATGATACATCACAGTCGACCTATAACTTGTTGGAAAGCTTGCTGAATTGGGCGATGGCCGAAGGTGGGCGTTTTGTCTATCACCCCATCAACTTTAAGCTGCGACAGATCACTAATATCGTGACCGATATTCTCAAAACTTTAGCGATTAAGAAGAATATTCAACTGATTAATGAAGTCGATGAAAATCTTAAAGTCTATGCCGATATGAATATGATCACTTCGGTCATTCAGAACTTGGTCTCTAACGCGCTGAAATTTACCGATGTCGATGGTACGGGCAAAGTCTATATCCAAGCACAAAATAAAGGCACTTATGTTGAAGTCTATGTCAAAGACACTGGTCTCGGCATGACTCAACAACAAATCAACGATCTGTTCCAGCCACGGATTACCATGAGTTATAAAGGCACCGCAGGAGAGAAGGGCGCAGGGCTGGGCTTAAGCTTGTGTAAGCGCTTTGTGGAAATGAATTTGGGTGAAATCAATGTCAGCTCCAATGAGGGCGAAGGCACGGTGTTTACCGTGTTGCTGCCAATCGAACGTGAACAGGTTGATTTATGTACGGATCAACAAAAAAGCAAAGCGAAATTAGTCTAAAGAGATTTTAAAGATAAGCTTGTAACTGATATAACTAACTTAGATGACATGACATCAGTCGAGCCTTTTTATATGAATGCGCAACAGCTACAAAAAACCTTAGTTGCAAGCCAATATGCTGAACAAGTTTTAAATTTATACAAATTACAATTAGAACAAGACTATTCCGAAGATCAATTTCTGGACTCGCTGTCGACCGAAACCATCTATCAAAAAGTGCAATTGGCAGTAGCTGAAGTCACTGATGAACAATCATGGATGAAAGCGTTACGCGTACTCCGTGCCAAGCTCATGTTTCGCTGGATTTGGCAAGATGCCAATCAACTCACCAATGTGGTGACGTTGACACGTGAGCTATCCGATTTTGCCGATGCCAGTATTTGTGCCGCCAAAGCTTTTGCATTACCACCTTTATTAGCTAAACATGGTGAACCCATCGGTTATTCAGGTCAGTTACAAGATCTGATTGTGATTGGTATGGGCAAGCTCGGTGCGCAAGAGCTGAATCTTTCTAGTGATATTGACCTGATTTTTGCCTTCGATGAACAAGGCGAAACCAATGGACGTAAATGTATTGATGTACAGCAGTTCTGTATTCTGTGGGGGCAGAAGCTGATTTATCTGCTTGATCATATTACCGCAGATGGTTTTGTGTTCCGTGTCGATATGCGTTTGCGTCCGTGGGGTGATGGTTCAGCGCTGGCAATTAGCCATAGCGGATTAGAAAAATATCTGAGTCAGCATGGGCGTGAATGGGAACGTTATGCATGGATTAAGGCGCGCGTGATTACAGGTGGCAAAGCGGGCGAAGAATTACTAGACATGTCACGTCCGTTTGTGTTCCGTCGCTATGTCGATTATTCCGCTTTTGCTGCTATGCGTGAAATGAAAGCCATGATCGAACGTGAGGTCATGCGCCGTAATATCGAAGAGGATATTAAGCTCGGTGCAGGCGGGATTCGTGAAATCGAGTTCATCGTGCAGGTGTTCCAGTTGATCTATGGTGGATCGAAGCGCGAACTACAAGATCGACAATGTTTGGTCAATTTGCATCACTTGGGTGAAGCAGAATTATTGGATCAGCAAGCGGTAATTGATCTGGAAGATGCCTATCTATTCCTAAGACGAGTCGAACACGCGATTCAAGCTTTGAATGATCAGCAGACTCAATCCTTACCAACTGAGCCTGAATTGAGACAGCGCATGTTGGATACATTGGGTTTTGCTGATTGGGCTTCGTTCTTGGATGTACTCAATCAGAAACGTGCCAAGGTCAAAGTACAGTTTAAACAATTGATTCAGGAAAAAGAATTTGCTGAACCTGTTGATGATTTTGTACAGCTTGAACAAAAACTCCATGCCGTACTGGATGATGATGCCAAGAGCTTGATTCAAAACTTTTGGCATGGTCAGGCATTACGCAAAATCCCTGCCAGTGCCTTAGAGCGTTTAAAGAAATTCTGGCCGCATTTGATCGAAGCGATTTTACAGTCGGATCAACCGCAAATGGCACTGTTACGTTTGATGCCATTGGTCGAATCGGTGCTACGTCGTACGGTTTATCTGGTGATGCTGATGGAAAGCCGTGGTGCTTTACAGCGACTGGTCAAGATGGCAACGGTCAGTCCATGGATTTGTGAGGAACTGGCGCAGTATCCAGTTTTGCTCGATGAATTTTTATCGATGGATTTTGGTCTGCCGCAACGCAAAGATCTGGAAGATTCACTGCGTCAACAGTTGCTACGCATCGAGATTGATCAAGTTGAAGATCAAATGCGAGTGCTCCGCTTATTTAAAAAGAGCAATGTACTGACAGTTGCCGCCAGTGATGTGCTTGCAGAAAGTCCGTTGATGAAAGTCTCTGATGCACTCACTGATATTGCCGAAGTGAGTGTACAAGCGACTTTACGCTTGGCTTATGAGGCAGTTGCGCAGCGTCATGGTTATCCAGTCGGAAATAATGGGCAGCGTTGTAGTCTTGATAGCAAAGGCTTCGCCGTGATTGCCTATGGTAAATTAGGTGGCATTGAATTGGGCTATGGCTCAGACTTAGATTTAGTATTTATCCATGCCTTTGAAGAACATAGTGAAACTGATGGGCGTAAGGGCATTAGTGGTGCTGAGTTTGCCATTCGTGTTGCACAAAAGTTTATGTCTTTAATGACCACGCAGACCCTAGATGGTCGTGTTTATGAAATTGATACCCGTCTTCGACCTTCAGGTGAAGCAGGGATGTTGGTCACCAGTTTAAAAGCTTATGAGCAATATCAACAAAAAAGTGCCTGGTTATGGGAGCATCAAGCCTTGGTGCGTGCTCGCTCGATTGCGGGAGATAGTGGATTATGCACGCAATTTGAACAGATCCGCTGCCAAATCCTGACCCAAGTACGTGATGAAAATGTAGTGCGTGAAGAAGTGTTGAAAATGCGCCAAAAGATGAAGGATCATTTGGGATCATCTTCTGAGCAAAAAAAACATGGGATTTTTCATTTAAAACAGGACTCAGGTGGTATCGTTGATATCGAATTTATGGCACAGTATGCTGTGCTTGCATGGAGTGGGACGAATACAGATCTCGCCCATTTTTCCGATAATGTAAGAATTCTAGAAGATGCTGCTAAAGCAGGCTGCTTATCCAGTGAAGATGCCACAGCATTAATACACGCTTATCTCCGTGAACGAGCTGAGAGCCACCGTCTAGCGCTTGCAAATCAATCTATGCAAGTCAATGCTGCGGATTGGCACGATACCCGCGAGATCGTTTGCAAGTTATGGCAAAGATTAATTGATCCAACTGCGCAAGCATTGGAAAGTGAATAATTGTGTAAAAAAGAAAATGGAGTATATGCGATGAGTTTGGCTGATCGTGATGGTTTTATTTGGCAAGATGGAAAATTAGTTGATTGGCGTGATGCAAAAATTCACGTCTTAACTCACACACTACACTACAGCATGGGTGTCTTTGAAGGCGTCAGAGCTTACGAAACACCGAATGGTACAGCAATCTTCCGTTTGCAAGATCATACTAAACGCTTATTAAATTCAGCAAAAATTTATCAAATGAATGTTCCATTTGATCAAGCGACACTAGAACAAGCACAAATTGATGTGGTTCGTGAAAATAAATTAGCATCTTGCTATTTACGTCCATTGATTTGGATTGGTTCTGAAAAACTCGGTATTGCCGCAACTGACAACACCATTCATGCCGCGGTTGCAGCATGGGGTTGGGGTGCATACCTAGGTGAAGAAGCAATGGCACGTGGTATTCGTGTAAAAACCTCTTCATTCACGCATCACCATCCAAACGTGACCATGTGTAAAGCAAAAGCATGTGGTAACTATACGGTGTCGATCTTGGCTCATCAGGAAGTAGCGCGTTCAGGTTATGACGAAGCAATGTTGCTTGACCCACAAGGCTTTGTTTGCCAAGGTGCGGGCGAGAACGTATTCCTGATCAAAGATGGTGTCTTGCATACCCCTGATTTAGCAGGTGGCGCGTTAGAAGGGATTACCCGTCAAACCGTGATTACCATTGCTAAAGACCTTGGTTATGAAGTGGTGGAACGCCGTATTACCCGTGATGAATTCTACATTGCAGATGAAGCATTCTTTACCGGTACTGCCGCGGAAGTGACGCCAATCCGTGAATATGATGACCGTGAAATCGGTTGTGGTTCGCGTGGTCCGATTACCACTGTGATTCAAAAGACTTTCTTTGACGCAGTACAAGGTCGCAATGACAAATATGCGCACTGGTTAACTTATATTAAATAAGCTGTAATCGTGCACAAAGGCGAAGCTTAGGCTTCGCTTTTTTATTGACGAATTAATACTAAAAAAAACAATCCGCTCTATGCTAAGATGAGCGTATATTCAGTGCATATGATTGAACACTTTTTGTTTTTTTGGACAAAGTGTAGCCTCGTATCTCAAGCATTTAAGGTTATCAGATGGTAGATATTCAACAAAATTCGGCAACTCATGAAGACAATGTGATCTTATGCATGAAGTGGGGAACCAAGTATGGTGCTGAGTACGTCAACCGTTTGTATAACATGGTCAAACGTCATTTGACTTTGCCTTTTAAAATGGTGTGCTTAACGGATCGTACCGAAGGTATTGACCCGAATGTTCAATGTTTCCCAATTCCATCTTTAGATTTACCTGCTGGTAGCCCTGAGCGTGGCTGGAATAAACTGTCGACCTTTGAACCTGATCTGTATGGCTTAAAAGGAAATGCTTTATTCCTCGATCTGGATGTAGTGATCATTGATAATATTGACTGCTTCTTCCAAGCGGAAGGTGAGTTCTTGGTGATTCACGACTGGAAACGCCCTTGGCGTATCACAGGCAATAGTTCGGTTTATCGTTTTAAACTGGGCGCTTTCCCTGATATTTTGCCGTACTTCCGTGCAAACTTTAAAGAGATCAGTCAAAAGTTCCGTAATGAACAAGAGTACCTGTCTTGGTTTGTGCATAAAGAAGGCAAATTGAGTTATTGGAATAAAGAGTGGTGCAAAAGCTATAAATACCACTGTTTAAGACGAGTGCCATTTGCTTATTTCCAGCCACCTGTAAAACCGAAAGGTGCAAAAATTATTATTTTCCATGGTGAGATTAACCCACCTGATGCGATCAGTGGTGGCGGTGGTAAGTGGTATCGCTATGTATTGCCATCGGATTGGATTAAAGAGTCTTGGCAATAATTCAAGTGTTATTTATCTTGAAATTGAATAGATGAATAGGATAAAAAAATCAGGCGGAATGCCTGATTTTTTTTGCTTTAAGGGTTGTTAAATATTGTGGTATTGGCGATACCAATCGACAAAGTTTTTCACTCCATCAACCACCGAAGTGGCGGGTTTATAGTCCACATAGTTTTCTAGCGCAGAGCTATCAGCAAAGGTATCTGGCACATCACCTGGCTGGAGGGGGAGAAGGTCTAAAATCGCTTCTTTGCCTGCTGCTTTTTCAATGGCCTGAATGTATTCAATCAGTTTCACCGTACGGTTGTTACCAATATTGAAAATTCTAAATGGGGCATTGCTGGTTGCAGGGTTTGGATGGTTGCTGTCCCAAGTCTCATCAGGTGTTGCAATCTTGTCGCTGGTACGAATGATCCCTTCAACAATATCATCGATATAGGTGAAGTCACGTGTGTGATTGCCGTGATTAAATACTGGAATCGGTTTACCTTCAAAAATGTTCTTAGTGAACTTAAATAAGGCCATATCTGGACGCGTCCACGGGCCATAGACGGTAAAGAAGCGTAACCCTGTGGTTGGCAATTTAAATAAATGACTGTAGCTATGTGCCATTAATTCATTGGCGCGTTTAGTTGCAGCATAGAATTGTAAAGGATGATCCACGCCGTGTTGTTCGCTAAATGGCATGGTAGTATTGGCACCGTACACACTACTGGTACTTGCATAGGTCAAGTGCGGCGTTTCTGCATAGCGACAAGCTTCTAAAATATTGGTAAACGCAATCAGATTGCTTTCCACGTAGCTATGCGGGTTCTCCAATGAGTAACGTACACCTGCTTGTGCAGCCAAATGAATGACACGATCAAAAGTATGATCTTGGAAGCATTGATCCACCACAGCTTTATTGGCGAGATTGTCACGAATCAGAGTGAAACTGCCTGTATCGTTGCGTTCAGCCAGTAGTTGCAATTGCTGAGCACGTGCCTCTTTCAGTGATGGATCATAATAATCGTTGAAGTTATCAAAACCGACCACATTATCACCGCGTTCCAGCAGTTTTTTTGCAACACTAAAGCCGATGAATCCAGCAGCACCTGTGACTAGAACTTTCATTCATCGCCTCCAAAAATATCTCGGGTATAAACTTTATCTTGTACATCTAGCAATTCATTGGAGAGGCGATTGGCAATAATCACATCGCAAGATTGTTTGAATTCATTTAGATCCTGAGTGACTTTTGACTTAAAGAAGCTGTCTTCATGAAAGGTTGGTTCATAAATAATAATCTCCAGACCTTTCGCCTTTAGTCGCTTCATCACGCCTTGAATAGCTGAGGCACGGTAATTGTCAGAGCCACTTTTCATCACTAAACGGTAAATTCCCACCGTACTTGGATTTCGTGCGAGAACTGAATCTGCAATAAAATCTTTACGAGTGCGATTGGCATCGACAATGGCTTTAATCAGATTGCTTGGGACGTTGTTATAGTTAGCCAGTAATTGCTTGGTATCTTTTGGCAGACAATAGCCGCCGTAGCCAAAAGACGGGTTGTTGTAGTGGCTACCAATACGAGGATCGAGACAAACGCCATCAATTACTTGTTTCGTATCTAGACCAAAGCTTTGTGCATAAGTATCTAGTTCATTGAAGAAGGCAACCCGCATTGCTAAATAGGTATTGGCAAATAGCTTAATTGCTTCAGCCTCGGTCGAGTGAGTCAGCAATACAGGAATATCCTGCTTGATCGCACCTTCGACCAGTAGGTCTGCAAATTGCTGGGCACGTTCAGACTGTTCACCGACAATAATCCGCGAAGGATAAAGGTTGTCGTGTAGTGCTTTGCCTTCACGTAAAAACTCTGGTGAGAAAATAATGTTTTGGGTTTGATATTTGTTTTTGACTTGTTCAGTGAAACCAACAGGCACTGTTGATTTAACGATCATAGTCGCATTTGGATTGACTGCCAAAACATCTTGGATGACACTTTCTACACTTTGCGTATTAAAATAATTGGTTTGTGGATCGTAATCGGTTGGGGTGGCAATAATAATAAAATCAGCATCTTGATAAGCCAGTTGCTGATCAGTGGTGGCTGTGAAATTTAAGTTTTTTTCTTTTAAAAAGAGTGAAATATCATGATCTTGAATCGGTGATATTTTGTCGTTCAGCAAATCTACTTTACTTTGTAGGATATCAAGTGCAATGGTTTCATGGTGTTGTGCAAATAGCATAGCATTTGACAATCCGACATATCCTGTTCCAGCAATCGCTATTTTCATAAATACCTAACAGATTCTAATACATGATGAACGGCTAATAGGATAACCAGAGTGAGCCTAATTTTAAATCCCATTCTACTGGTGTAATGACCATTCGCCCTGCATTCGGAGTGAGGGTGATTTCACTAAAATACACATGATCTTGAGACAATAGGAAGTCAATTCGGCTATAACCATACGCAAAACAAAGCTTTTCTGACAGTTGAATAATTTCTTGCAATTGCTTCGGTGCCGTTAAAGCGGAAGGAGAGTTTTCTTTAAGATCGACCCGAAATGGCTGTAACTGCCATTGAGTGTCATACATATTTGAGTAGTCATTGCCTTGAGCATCTTGAACATCAATTTCCAAATATTCGGGACGGCCTTCAAAACAGTGCACACGACACGTAGTAATGGTGGATTGGCTGGTAGGGTCGACATAGAGCTCAACATATTCCTCAACCAGCACTTTAGGGCAAATATCTTTGTAGTGCCATTCACGCTTTCTAAAATACATGTTCATTTTGAGATGATTTTTGATTTTAGCTGTTGCTGCTTCTACACTAAATTTGCTCTTGTCGCGGCAGATCATGGCGCTGCCACTGTCATGGGTACACTTTAAAACAAATTGATTGGGTAACTGATTAAAATCAATCTCATCAATACATTTGTAAATGCCAATCAATGGAACAAAATAGGCATCACCGACTTTTGCTGAAACCAGCTGTCTGACTGCGCATTTGTCTGCTAATTTTGTGAATAGCGGACTTCGCTCAAAAATCATTCGGGCAGTAACTTTTTCATTGAAGCTTTTTGGCGAGCAAAAATTAGGGGTATAACCTAATTTGCAGATAAACCGTTTAGTCAGATACGCTTTATCTGAAACAAATTTAGTTCTAATTATTTTTGCTTGATACTCAAAGTAATTATAAATCATCAGTCAAAAGATTAAATCCCATTAAAGTAACCTGTAATTATAATAAAAATACCTAAATTCGTCTAATAAAAATGTCGTAAATATTGATGAGAAATGATTCCAAAAGGTTTGATTTTGTTAGGGATTGTCAGAGTTTAAGTTGCGATTAATAAACTTGCTAAATTGGCTAAATTGCGCGATGCATGAGCACTTCTCTGATGTGAGAATTTTAATAATTATAATATATTGATTTATATGGAATGATTACATGATCAAGATGCCTAGCATTACGAAAAGAGACTGCCTGTGAACAGATCAGTGATGTTATCATGTAGTCCTAGATTAAACATGTTTGGCCGATTCTTGTGCCTTCTAATCGTTTAAGAGTGAATTGATGAGTGAAATGATGCAACCGGTTGATGTGGTGATTGCTTGGGTGGATGGCAATGATCCAAAGTTAAAGCAGAAGCGCATGCAGTATCAGGGCAAAGTATTAGCTTCTGATGCTATTAGTGATACTCGCTTTGCCAGCAACCATGAAATTTATTATAACGTTGCATCTATTTTGAAATATGTCCCATTTTGCCGACATATCTATATTGTGACCGATGGTCAGCAACCACAGTGGATTGATGATTTTATAACGGATGGGATTTGTGAAGCAGGTAAAATTCGCATTGTAGATCATCGCGAAATTTTTGCGGGTTATGAACAATACTTGCCGACTTTCAATACACGTTCGATTGAAACCATGCTTTGGAATATTCAGGGATTATCGGATTATTTTTTCTATTTGAATGATGATTTCTTTTTTAACGCACCTGCGCAGCTGGAAGATATTCTTGTCGATCAGAAAATGGTGATTTACGGGCATTGGCAGAGCAGTTTTGCGCTCAAGGCCAAGCTTTGGTACCGTCAATTGTTAAATCAATATTTTAATAAGCCCATTCAACCTAAACATATGATTGCTCAAATGTTGGGGGCAGATATGCTTGGATTTAAAAAGTTTTTTGAGATTCACCATTATCCACACGCGGTTGACCGTAAAATATTACAAGACTATTTACTAGAGCATCCGACATTTCTGGAAAAGCAGATTCAGTATAAATTTCGCAGTGTCGAGCAAATTAATCCGATTTCATTGATGAATCATTTGAAAATTCAAAAAGATGAGGCCTTGTTAAAGCCTGATCTTGATATTGCCTATTTGAAAAATGAAAGCAGTTTAAGCAGCTTCTTGCAAAGCTTGGGTAATGAACAAATTAAATATGGGTGCATGCAAAGTCTAGATCAATTGAGTGATGTGGCAGCGACAGAAATTTATGCAGCTTTAAATCAAAAATTGGCAGGCTATATACCCAACGTTTTATTGGCTGAAACGGCCAAAGGATAAATGATGAAAGTTGAAACTTATCTAATTAACCTTGATGGCAGTGATCAGCGTCTAGCCAGTGCAACGGCCCAATTGCAGCACGAAGGTTGGCCATTTACCCGCTTTGCTGCCTACGATGGTCGTGGTAAGCCTTTATCAGAGTTTACAAATTATGATGATGTAGAAGCACAGAAAATTTTAGGGCGTAGTCTGATTAATTCTGAATTAGGTTGTTATCTGAGCCACTATGGCTGTGCTGAAAAATTTCTTGAAACTGATGCTGATTATTTGGTGGTGTTAGAAGATGATATTCAGGTTCTACCCAACTTTAAGCAGAATCTTGATTCGCTTCTTAACTATTTAGATCAGCATAAAGAATTAGATTGGTACGTGGTAAATATGGCTGCTAAAAAGAAAAAATTAGCAAAAGACATTATCCAGATAGATCAATATCAATTATGGCATGCTTACTATTTTCCGATTCGTGGGGTCGGATTGCTTTGGTCTCGCAAAGGTGCAGAAGAGTTTGTAAAAGTTGGGAAACAAATTCATGTTCCTGTCGATATCTTCTTCCAAGGCTGGCTCAGTAAAAATGGTAAAGGTCTAGGCGTTTGGCAACCTTTTGTAAAACCAGCAGGTTTAGACAGTGATATTTTAGGTACTGTTGCAAGTCAGGGGATTCAGCGTAAGGATTTAGAAAATCGTGATTCGTCTCATGGTTTCAAGAAGCAGAAAAGAATGTGGCGTGACCGTTTTTATGCTTTTAAGCATCTCTTCCTTTAATGAAAGTGATATGTGTAAATCATTGGCATGACATGAAAAGCACAAGTGATTTGATTTTTGCTGAGTTCCCTCTATGAAAATATTTAAAAAAATATTCTATCTCTTAAAGTTTTATACGATGTATTCGAATAAAAAGAGAGGAGTGAATGAAGCAATAGATAATGAAGCCGATTTAATTGTTCTTAATCCGATTGTGCAAAATGCGGTGATTCCTAAAAAAATCTGGATGTATTGGGAAGGGAAACTTTCAAGCTTTGTTGAACAATGTGTTGAGCAAGTGAAAAAAACCAATCCGGACTATGAGGTTAATTTTTTAACCCCTGATACCGTTAAGGATTTTTGTGACATTGACTATGAGCGCTTTCAACATGCAACACCTCAGCAAAAAGCTGATCTCATCCGTTTTGAGCTGATTTATCAACATGGTGGCATTTGGCTAGATGCCAGTACGATTGTTTATGAGAGTTTGGACTGGATTCAAGCGTTAGTGTTGAAGAATCAAACCAATAGCTTTGCCTACTATCGTGCGAAGAACACCACCCTTAAAGAGTTTCCCGTATTAGAGAACTGGTTACTGGCCAGTACAGAGAAAAATATCTTCTTTAAAGCGTGGTTCAATGAGTTGGCAAAAGCCATTGAAATGAGCCCTAAAGCTTATCTACAGCAACTTAAGCAAACAGAGCCACAATATCAGGACTTATTTCAACAGATTGGTCGTTTAGAATATTTGGTTGCCTATGTGGCTTGTCAGAAGGTGATGCGTAGCCATTTACCAAGTATGAGTTTGATTAACTGTGATAAAAATGCCTTATTTTTCCAAGTGAAGCATCAATGGGTCAAAGAAAAAGTGCTGATTGATATGGCAATCAATTACCCGCCTCAGGAAATGCCAAGATTGATTAAGCTTGCCGGTAAGGAAAGAAAAACCCTGAGCCATTATTATGAAAAGGGAATGTATCTGGATGGTTCTCTGCTTGATCTTTCTTAACTTTTAGACAACTTCGCTGCCCATATGAATTGGTGGTGAAGCTTATTCAAAAAGGTAGTAAAATATGACTAATCTTCAGTTTTTTACTACTATGAAAAAATTTGTTATTAGTCTCTCGACGGCCAGTGAACGTAGAGAACATATTTGTAGTGAGTTTGGTAAAAAAAGTATAAGTTTTGACTTTTTTGATGCTTTGACTCCTGAGCCAGCAGCTCTTTTTGCGAAAGAACTTAACTTAAACGTTGATAGACAGTCTTTAACAAAAGGTGAAGTTGCATGCTTTATGAGCCATGTTTTCTTGTGGAATAAAATGATCAACGAGAATATTCCACATATGGCTATTTTCGAAGATGATATTTATTTAGGTGAAAATGTTAAAGTATTTCTTACGGATAACTCTTGGATTGACTCTAATTGGCATCTGATCAAGATTGAAGAATTTACCTCCAAAGTTGCATTAGGACAAAAGATTAAAACCTTTAATAGTGAGCCTGATAGAGCACTTTTTGAGCTTAAAAGTAAGAACCTTGGGACGGCTGGTTATATTCTTTCTTTACATGGGGCTAAGCAATTAATCAGCTACATTCAGTCATTGGATAAGTTGATTGCCTTGGATCACTTGATGTTTGAAAAGCTTATTCAAGATAAAATTTTATCTGTATCTCAGATGAAACCAGCCTTGTGTATCCAAGACGTAACACTCTTTTCTACAAAGGATAGTGTGCGTTTTGCAAGTCATTTGTATAAAGAACGCTTAACCAGAAGACATTATGATAAAAAAACAGGGCTGGATAAAATCTTTTTAGAATTAAGTCGAATTTTTCAACAAATCAGAAATCTTATTTTCTTTAAGACTGTTGGATTTAAGTAAGGGGTTTCCCAAGAATATATTGCTACTCTTGGGTATTTATTTTATAACTTTGCTTAGTTTTCTGGCTAAATAGTGGCCGAAAATGCCGAAGTCTAGAAATATAAATAAAAGTTTCTCTCTTTTTGTTTGTATAATACTGAGATTAACTTTTAAACCTTTCATTTCTTTTTTGATTTCTTTCCAGTTTTTATTCGTAATAAAATAACCTTTACTTTTTTTTGATTCATCTAGGTAGATGTAAGAAAAATGAAGTAGTGGTATTGCAAATACTTCATTTTTTTTAGTATTTTTAATTAGTTCTTTAATTAAAACAGAGCAACTATTTAATAGCTTATTTTTTGTTGCTAGATTATTCTCGCGCGTAGCACTACTTTCTAAAATTCTATAATTATAAATGCTATCTTTAATTATAAATACACTCTCAATTTCAGTAAGTATCTTCGATACAATAAATGCATCTTCAAAATGGGTCATATCTGTTGGGAATGGATTATTGAGAAGTAACTCTCGTTTAAATACTCTTAGCCAAGAGAACCAATTGTTTTGATTGAAAATATTGCGAAGTAATTCATCGTTGACCTTGTGTAGACCAGATAATGACGGTTGGGATAGATGATAGTTTTTTTCAGGCGCACCCTCGAAAAAACAATATGCATTAAACTGGATCAGATCAGGAAATTTCTGAATCGCAGACAATATCTTAGAAATATATTGGTCAGCAATGATGTCATCGGAGTCTATAAAGGTTATATAGCTACCATTAGCACTCTGTACGCCATTATTTCGCGCATGACTTACACCTAGGTTTTTTTGGTG